>JAHFFF010000059.1 GCA_023248095.1 Candidatus Omnitrophota bacterium
GGGCGCCTTGGACTCGACGATCTTCATCATGTCGGTGAAGCCGGAGATGCCTCGGGCGGCCAGCGTCTGCACCGGCCCGGCGGAGACGGCATTCACGCGGATCTTCTTGGGGCCGAGGTCGAACGCGAGGTAGCGGACGCTGGCTTCGAGGGCCGCCTTGGCGACACCCATCACGTTGTAGCGGGGGATCACCTTCTCCGCGCCGTAGTAGGTGAGGGTCACGATGCTGCCCCCCTCGGTCATGAGGGGGACCGCCCGCTGCGCCAGCGCCGTGAGGCTGTAGCTGGAGACGTCCAGCGCGAGCCTGTAGCCGTCGCGCGAGGTCGGCAGGAAGTCGGTCTCCAACTCTTCCCGCTTGGCGAAGGCCACCGCGTGGACCAGGAAATCCAAACCACCCCAGCTGCTCTTGATGCCCTGAAAGGCTTGGTCGATCTGGGCGTCGTTGGTGACATCACATTCGTAGAGAGGAGAAGTGCCGCCCAAGGAATTGGCCAGCTCGGCAACCGATTCCTTTAAACGCTCTCCCTGATAGGTGAAGGCCAGCTGCGCTCCTTCCCGGTGCGCGGCCTGTGCAATCGCCCAGGCGATGGAGCGCTTGTTGGCCACACCGACGATCAAACCTTTTTTACCTTGCAGTAGCATAGAGGTTACCCCTCAAACTTTTTTACGATCAAGCTGACGTTGTGGCCGCCGAAACCGAGGGAATTGCTCAGGCAGATGCTGAGCTTCGCCTTCCGGGCCTGGTTGGGCACGTAGTCCAAATCACATTCCGGATCCGGATTCTTGTAGTTGATGGTGGGCGGGATGATCTCATCCTTCATGGCCATGCAGCAGATCAGGAACTCGATCGCGCCGGCGGCACCGAGCAAGTGGCCGGTCATCGACTTGGTGGAGCTGACGGGAATCTTCCTCGCAATGTCACCAAAGACCTGTTTGATCGCCTTGGTCTCGATCTTGTCGTTGAGCTGGGTGGAGGTGCCGTGCGCGTTGATGTAGGAAATATCCTTCGGCTGGAGGTCGGCATCCACCAGGGCGGCCTTCATGGCGCCTGCCGCACCGGCACCTTCAGGGTCCGGGGCGGTCACGTGGTACGCATCGCCCGTCATCCCGTAGCCGAGCAGCTCGCCGTAGATCCGCGCCCCGCGCTTGAGCGCATGCTGGAGCTCCTCCAGCACCAGGATGGCCGACCCCTCGGCGATCACGAAACCGTCCCGGGTCTGATCGAACGGGCGGCTGGCCGTCAGAGGATCGCCATTGCGCGTGGAAAGCGCCTTCAGCGCGCAGAACCCGGCCAACCCCAACGCCGTGATGGCGCACTCCGAACCACCGGCGATCATGACGTCGGCCGATCCCCGGTCAATGATCTCAAGGGCATCCCCGATCGCATGGGCGCTGGAGGCGCAGGCGCTGACCGTGCAGGAGTTGGGGCCCTTTGCCCCGATGCTGATGGAAACCTGGCCGGGAGCCATGTTGCAGATGATCATCGGGATGAAGTAGGGCCGAATCTTGTCCGGCCCCTTCTTCTCCAGGTCCCGGTACCCTTCCTCAATGGTGGCCAGGCCCCCCATGCCGGTCCCGATCCAAACGCCCACCCGGTGAGGGTCCTCCTTCGTCATATCCAGCTTGGCGTCGGCCACCGCCTGCTTGGCGGCAACCACGGCAAATTGGACAAAGCGATCGGAGTGCTTCAGCTCTTTGGGGGAGAGGTAGGGGGAGGGATCTAGATTCTTAACTTCCGCACCGAAACGGGTGGAATACCTCGATACGTCAAATAGGGTGATGGGGCCTGCGCCGCTTTTACCCTGGATTAAGGAAGTCCAGCAATCTTGAAGGTTGTTGCCGACCGGCGAGATGACTCCCAGGCCCGTGACAACAACACGGCGGCGCTTCTCCACGAGGCAGGGTTACGGGGCCTTCTGGCCAGCCTTCTCCTCAATGTACTTGACGGCGTCGCCGACCGTGACCAGCTTCTCGGCCTCTTCATCGGGGATTTCGATTCCGAACTCCTCCTCGAGGGCCATCACCAGCTCCACGGTATCGAGCGAATCGGCACCAAGGTCATCGATGAATTTTGCCTCGGGAGTGACTTCCTCGGGCTTGACTCCCAACTGTTCTGCAATGATATTTCGGACCTTCTCCGGTACTGTCATTCGATTCCTCCACTAGTAATTCCTTGCCAGTATAATCGCCCTTCCCGGTTTGTCAAGCGGATTACGCGGATTCGGACCACAACGCCGCCGCCTTGCGGACCTCCTCTGCGGTGCCGACCGAATGGACCGTAGCCTCCGGGTCGATCTTGCGGACCAGCCCCTTGAGCACGGTGCCCGGCCCCACCTCCAAGAAGGTACGGACGCCGGATTGAAGCATCCCCTGCACGCAGGCGACCCATTGGACCGGCCGGGTCAGCTGCTCCACAAGCAGCGTCTTGATCTGGCCGGCGTCGGTGTAGGGGGAACCGGTCACGTTGCTGAACACCGTAAACTTGGGCGCAGAGACGTTGAGGTTCTTTAAGGCCTGCTGAAGCTGCACGCCGGCCGGCTCCATCAGGCGGGAATGGAAGGCCCCGCTGACCTCCAACGGAATCACTCGCTTGGCCCCCTTTCCCTTGGCCTTGGCCGACGCAACCGTGATCGATTCCGGGGTGCCGGAGATGACGATCTGGCCGGGGGAATTCAGGTTGGCCACCTGGGCGCCGGCCTCCACGCAGACCGCCTCCACCTGATCCAGCTCCAGCCCGAGAATGCTGGCCATGGTGCCGGGCTTCGCCTGAGAGGCCGCCTCCATCGCCTTGCCCCGCAATCGGACCAACTGGAGTCCGTTCGGAAAACTCAAGGCCCCGGCCGCGGCCAGCGCGGTGTACTCCCCCAGGCTTAAGCCGGCTGCTGCAACGGGGGAGGGCCTGACCCGGCGCGCTTCCAACTCCGTCTCCAGCGCAGCAATCGCTGCAAGGGAGGTCAAGTAGAGGGCCGGCTGACAATGTTCCGTTCGGGTCAAGGTTTCGGAAGGACCGTCCCAGCAGAGGCGGCTCAACTCGTAACCCAGGATATCGTCGGCCTGTTGGAAGAGGGCCAAGGCGCGCGGAAACTCCTGCGCCAAATCCCTCCCCATCCCGACAAACTGAGCCCCCTGGCCCGGGAAGAGGAGCGCAAACGGCTGGGGACCTACCACTTCACCACACAGGCACCCCAGGTGAGCCCCGCACCGAAGGCCACCAGGAGCGCGTAATCTCCTTTCTTGATCCTTCCTTCCTTCACCGCCTCGCAGAGGGCAACGATGGTGGAGGCTGCCGACATGTTTCCGTAGCGATCGACATTGAGATAGACCTTTTCGAGAGGAATACCGGCCCGCTCAACCACCGCCTCGATAATCCGGATGTTCGCCTGGTGGGGAACCACGCACTTCACCTGCTCCGGCTGGATCCCGGCCTTCTCGATTGCCTTCAACGCCGCCTCCGACATCCCGCGAACGGCGCACTTGAAGACCTCCCCCCCGTTCATCTTGAGGTAATGGGCGCGAGCCTCGACCGACTGCACCGAGGCCGGCTGCGCCACGCCGCCGGCGGGCACCTTCAGGAGGTCCGCCTTGGTTCCGTCCGATCCTAAGTGGGTCGAGAGGATCTGCCCGCGCGTAGTCGGGCCGATCACCGCAGCGCCGGCCCCATCTCCAAACAGCACGCAGGTGGAGCGGTCGGTCCAGTCCACGACGCGGGACAAGACCTCCGCGCCGATCACCAGCACATGCCGGTACGTTCCGCAGGCGACGAACTGCTGGCCCATCACCAGCCCGTAAACGAAACCGGAGCAGGCCGCGGCGACGTCCATGGCGGCGGCCTGCGGGGCCCCCAGCTTCGCCTGAAGGATGCAGGCGGTGGAGGGGCACGGCATGTCCGGGGTCATGGTGGCCACCAGGATCATGTCCAGATCCTGAGGAGTCAGCTTGGCATCCGCCAGCGCGGCCTGCGCCGCCTTCAGCGCCAAGTCGCTCGTGTTCTCACCTTCCGCCGCAATCCGCCGCTGGGAAATCCCCGTGCGGGTGCGGATCCATTCGTCGGAGGTCTCCACCACCTTCTCCAGCTCCGCGTTGGTGAGGATCTTTTCAGGAACATAAAAGCCGAGGCCCAGAAATCCGACGGGTGAACTCATGCGCCGGCGGCCTTGCGAAGCTCTGCAGAGGAGGCGAGAATAGCGTCATTCACTTGATGGGTCACAAAGGTTGCGGCCGCACCAACCGCGTTGCGGATCGACCGCGCCGTCGATGAGCCGTGGCAAATGAAGCAGGCGCCGTTGACGCCCAGCAGGGGCACCCCGCCGTACTGCGCGTAATCCATCTGCTTGCGCAAACGCTGGAAGGCAGGATAAAGGATGAGGCCGCCCATCTTGTTCCACAGCGTTCGCTTCAGTTCACGCTTGAATAGCTCCACCAGCGCGAAGGCCATCCCCTCCGACACCTTCAGCGCCACGTTGCCGACGAAACCGTCGGTCACGATCACGTTGCATCGGCCGGCATAGATGTCCCGCCCCTCGACATTGCCGATGAAGTTTAAGGAGGATTCCTCCAGCAGCTTGAAGACCGCCCGGACGAAGTCGGTCCCCTTCGACTCCTCCTCCCCCACGTTCAGAAGCCCGACGGAGGGATTGGCCTCCCCGATGACGCGGGTGAAGTAGATGCTCCCCATGACCCCGTACTGAAAGAGATGACTCGGCTTGGGATCGATGTTGGCCCCCACGTCGATCACCATCACCGGGCCGCGCAAAGAGGGGATCACCACCGCAATGCCCGGCCTCTCGATCCCCTCGAGCAGGCCCAGCCCCAGGCTGGCCGCGCAAACCATGGCGCCGGTGTTTCCCGCGCTGACAATGGCATCCACCTCGCCCCGCTTGGCCAACTCCACCATCTGGCAGATGGAAGAATTCGGCTTCTTGCGAACGCTGGCGGCGGGGGATTCCGCCATCTTGATCACCTCGGAGGCGTGGTGAATTTTCAGATTCGGAGGGAGGGGATGAAAGCGGCTCAATTCCTTCAAGAGGCGATCCTTCTGCCCGACCAGGGTCAACTCCACATCGAGAGAGCGAGCCGCCTGAACGGCGCCGCCAACGATTGCGCCGGGTGCCCGGTCGCCGCCCATCCCATCGAGCGCGATCCGGATCACCTTCTTAGTCACGGTCAACCTTTCTTCTCCTCCGTCTTCATCGGAATGACCTGACGTCCTCGGTACTGCCCGCAGGCCGGACAGATCTGGTGAGACAAGGTGGAAGCCCCACACTGAGGACACTTCGACAGGGCCGGTACCGTCAGATGGATCGCAAGACGCCGCTTGTCCCGGCGCGAGCGGGAGAAACGCCGCTTAGGCAGAGGCATGGTGACAACTCCTTTCGTTCAAGTTCGCCCCACACTGGGGACACAGCCCCAGGCAATCTTCCCGACACAAGAAGCGGATCGGATAGCTCAAGAGGATCTCCTGCCGGACCTCGTCGGTAATGTCCAGGGAGAGCATTCCTTTGATCGAGTAATCAAGGTGGAACTTGCTGTCGTAGGATCTTTCATACGGTTCGAGACAACGCCCGCAGATCTGCTGCATCTGCCCGGTGATCCCCACCTGAACCCATGCCATCTCTCGTTGCATTTGGAACGTTGCCGTGAGATCCAACGGGGCCGTGAACTTGAGCTCCGGCGTATCCAGACGCATTTGCGCGGGATCGAGATGCTCGCTGAGGGTCAGCCCCTCTTCCGGGATTTCGCTGAGTTTGACCTTCACCGTTCACCTTGAGTTTTTTAACTTTTCCTTTAAACGCCTCGCCACGAAATCCGGCACCAATCCGGCGACATCGGCTCCCAGCGCCGCAGCCTCCTTAATCAGGCGCGATGAAACATAAGAGAACTCGGCGGAGGGCATCAGGAAAACCGTTTCCACTCCCGGGTCCAGGCCGCGGTTGGTCAGGGCCATTTGAAACTCGTACTCAAAATCGGAGAGCATCCGCAGGCCTCGCAGGATCACCCGGGTCTTATGTCCTCGAGCGAACGCAACGGCCAATCCATCGAACGGCTCCACCTTGACCCCACGCCAAGGCCGTGTGGCCTGAACCAACATCTGAACCCTCTCTTCTACCGTGAAGAGGGCTCCCTTTTCGGGATTGACGGCCACCCCAACCACAACCCGCGGGAACAGGCGCAAGGCCCGGCGGATCAGATCGATGTGGCCGTTGGTCACCGGATCGAATGTGCCCGGGTAAACTGCCATTGGGTTGCTCAAGAGTTTGTTCCTAACAAAAGACAAACAGTAGACGAACAGTCCGCCTACTGTCTTTGGTAGAAGCTCAGCGCGGTATCCCCATAAATTTCAACACGTTGCGATACCAAGCGATTGCTTTTTCCTTCCAGATTTTCAGGGAGGGGATCCCGCTTGTTGTGTTCAGCAACCACCCATCCGGTTTCGGAAACTATAGCATACCGACTTAACTCCATCAAGGTTTTTCTGGCCAGATCCTCGTCATACGGAGGGTCCAGGAGGACCAGGTCGAACATCGCCCCCTGTTTGGCCAACCGCTGAATCGTCATCAGCGCATCTGCCCGAATCAATAAATGTGATTGCAAGACCTGACCCCCTTTGTTCTTTCCGAAAAGGGCCTGCAGGTTCGTCTCAATCGCCCGAGTGCAGAAGCCGGAACAGTCCACGAAGGTCACGTGCGATGCGCCGCGACTGAGAGCCTCAATCCCCATGGCGCCGGAACCGCTGAACAGATCCAAGACCTTGGCCCCCTCCACGCGATTGCCCAGGATATTGAACAGCGCCTGGCGGACCCGATCCTGGGTGGGCCGGATGCGCGGCCCCTTGGGAACAATCAGCTGCCTCCCTGCGAACTTTCCACCTGTTATGCGCATCCGGCCAACTGGGGAAAGCGCAGAGCCGTCTCCTTCTTCAACGCGGCTGCGCCGGGCTCAGTCAATTGGGAATCGCGCGAAAGCAAATCCTCCGCTTCCCTTTTGGCAATCTCCAGCCAGGGCCCATGCGTGGCCCACTGCAGGCATTTCAGATCCGGCAGGCCGGCCTGCCGCTTGCCCAACAGCTCCCCCGGCCCTCTCAGGCGAAGATCCTCCTCCGCAATCTTGAAGGCATCCGAGGTTTCCACCATCGTCTGCAATCGCTCCAGGCTGGTCGTGCTTTTGGGATCGGAGATGAGGATGCAGGCGGATTCATGCTGGCCCCTCCCCACCCGTCCGCGCAACTGATGCAGCTGCGCAAGGCCGAATCGCTCGGCCCCCTCGATCACCATCACCGTGGCATTGGGCACATCCACGCCCACCTCGATCACCTGCGTGGCAACGAGCACCTGAATCTCTTTCTGCTTAAAGGCCGCGAACATCTTCCGCTGCTCCGCCGCATTCATGCGGCCGTGCAGAAGCCCCACGCGATAACTGGAAAAGATTGTCTTATACTCCTCAAACAGCTTCACCACCGACTGAACAGCCGCGGCCTCCTCGGCAAACAGATCCTTCTTCGGTTTCTTGCCTTCCTGATCTCCGATGCGAGGGCAGACCACGTAGGCCTGCCGGCCGGCATCCAGCTCCGACTTGACGAAGGCAAAGACCTCCTCCCGACGGGTAGAATCCATCCAAAGAGTTTTGACCGCCTGACGGCCGGCCGGCTTCTCGGTGATCGTGGAGATATCCATCTCCCCGTAGAGGGTCAGGGAGAGGGTTCGAGGGATCGGCGTAGCGGTGAGGATGAGGACGTCCGGATGATCCCCCTTGGCCACGATGGCGTTGCGCTGATCCACCCCGAACTTCTGCTGTTCGTCGATCACCACCAGCCCGAGTTTTTGAAAACTCACCCATGGCTCCAGGACCGCGTGCGTGCCCACCAGAACCGGCAGGTTCCCCTTCCGGAGCTCCTCGGCCAACTGTTTTCGGGCGGGCTCCTCCAACGAGCTGGTGAGCAGGCCGACCGCCACGTCGATGGGAGCAAGCAGTTGGGACAAGGAGAGCGCATGCTGCCGGGCCAGCACCTCCGTCGGGGCCAACACCACCGCCTGGAAACCGCTCTGCACCGCCACCACGACGGCGTAGGTGGCCACCACCGTTTTACCGGATCCCACCTCGCCCTGGAGGAGGCGATGCATCGGCCGCGGCGCCGCCATGTCCTGCGCAATCTCCTCCATCGCCTTCACCTGGCCGGCAGTCAATTCAAAGGGCAGCTGCTTCCTCCACCGCTCCACCAAATCCCCTTGGACCTCGTGGGCAATTCCGGGGCGGGCCTGCAATCGTTTGCGGCGCATGCCGAGCGCCAACTGGAAGCAGAACAGCTCATCGAAGGTCAACCGTTCCTGCGCCGTGGTCACCGCCTCCGGCCCCGGCGGAAAATGGATTCGCGTGATCGCCTTGGGGAATTCCAGCAGCCCCAAGCGCTCCCGAATCTCCGCCGGCAGGGAATCACCCAAACTCGGCAGCACCGCCTTGAGTGCCGCGGCCACCGCAGTGCGCAGCTCCCGCTGGTGCAACCCGGAGGTGGCCGGATAGACCGGCACCACCCGTCCCATGTGGAGCGAGCGATGCGCGGCACCGGAGGCAGCCGTCTCCTTTGGCACCATCTCGAACTCCGGTACCGCCATCTGCACCTTGCGGCCCATCCACTCCGCGGTCCCATACAGGATAATCTCGCTGCCGATCGGGAACCAACGCCGCATGTACGGCTGATTGAACCAGAGGGCAACGAGGGTCCCGCTGGCATCCTTCACGACAACCTGCAGGATGACGGTCCCGGTCTTCGCGCGAAACATGCTCACGCTGGAGATCAGGCCCCGCACCGTGGCCTTCTGCCCCGACTGCAGCTGCGCAATCGGCAGGAAGGCCCGGCGGTCCTCATGCCGCTTCGGGAAGTGATAAAGGAGGTCCCGCACGGTGGCGATGCCCAACCGCTGATACAGGGAAGAACGCCGGGTGCCAACCTGTTTCAAATGCTGAACCGGCGTATCCAGGGTGAGGGCTGCGGCCGCGGTGACTTTGCCCTTGACGATCGACGCACCAGCCCGTATCATAAACTTTCTCTCACAAAGGATTCCTCAACATGTCAAAGCGATGTGAACTCTGTGGAAAAGGCCCTATGGCGGGGCGCACCTATACCCGCAAAGGAAAGGCCAAGAAGGAAGGGGGCGTCGGGCGGCACATTGCCCGTAAGAACATACGCCGCTTCATGCCCAACCTGCAGTCCGTGCGCGCCCTACTAAACGGCGCCGTCAAAAAGCTCGTCGTCTGCACCCGCTGCATCAAGAAGGGCCGGGTCGCCCGCGCCGCCGCGTAACAAAGCACTGATTTCCCGCAGCTGCCTCTTCAGTACCGAAGCTCCGTCACGGACATACGGGGTTTAAGCGGGCTGCCTGAGGTGTTCCGGTTGGCCCCCGTATCCTGTATAACATACCATTCAATGTAATCATTGGGGACAAGATCCAGCACATCCACGGCCAGCATCCCTTTGTCGC
>JAHFFF010000060.1:0-782 GCA_023248095.1 Candidatus Omnitrophota bacterium
GGCGGCACGGGAAGGGACGCGCTTCGCCGGCGAGATCAATGCCGCGTATGCATCGGGATCGAGGGACAGAGCACTGGAAGCCGCTGGGCGGTCTAATTTCTACCTCCAGTTCCAGAGCGATCCTGTGCACAGTGCCAACGCAATCTCCGGCATGGCCGAACGCTATGGAAATCAGTTGCATTGGCATTCCCTCGCTATGAGCATTCTGGGTGACACAATCCTCACCCTGGGTATCGGGCCGGCAATCCAAGGTATTCGTCTCGGGATTGCGGGGATCAGGGGTGGAGTGGGGGTTGCCCGAGGGGTCGAGGGGGCGCAAGCCCTCAATGCGGCGGTCCGGGGCGGTCGCGCCGTTGAGGCTGGAGTGGGTGGTGGTCGGGCCCTGGAGGGGGCGGCTGCTGCTGGTCGGACGACGGTGACTCTTACGGCGGAAGGCCGGCAGACAGTTCAAACCTTGATGAAGCTCTCCGGCGGCAGCTCACTGCTGCGAGCTCTCTTCTCAACGGAGGTGGGGCGAGCCCTGGCCGGTATGCTGTTGAATACGCAGCTTGGCCGGTCGGTCTTGACGGCGATGGCGAATTCGCCGATGGCCGTTTCGTTCATTGGCCGGGTTTCGGCTTCGGTTCATGCAGGGTCGATCCTTTCTTCACTTACTCGCTTGGCCAGCACGCAGGCGGGGCTGGGTATTCTCCAGCGGGCGGTGAGCAGCCCGGGCGTCATGGCAGCGCTGAATCGGGTCGCCCGCACTGCCGATGGTTTGGCCACATTGGGCAGGGTTGCAG
>JAHFFF010000060.1:847-9399 GCA_023248095.1 Candidatus Omnitrophota bacterium
CTCTCCCTCCTCTCCTCGAATTCTGCGGCGCTGGGTGCGTTATCACGCGCTCTGGGAACTTCGGCAGGGTTATCGAACCTGGGTGGTGCGATGGCCTCCTTGGTCCGGAACAGCGCCGGTGCCCAGGCTCTCCGAAATCTGTTAAGCACCTTGGCAAAAAGTCCAGATGCCGCCGCTTTGCTGGGGCAAGCATTAAAGTCGCCCGCTGCCCTGCAGTCTATTTCCAAGGTGTTGGCCGCGACGGAGGGTGCGACACATCTGGGCCGTATCCTGGGCACCGCTACCGGCCGGGATTGGCTGGTACGGATGTTAGCAACTCCAAATGGAGTAGCGGCTTTGGGCCGGACGGGTGAAACCGTGCAGGGATTGGCGGACTTAGGGCATATCGCCAACATGGTCTCCGGGAAAATCGGCTGGATAGCTTCCGGCCGGCTCGCCGCTTGGGAGATGTTCAATCATGTGAATCCAAAAACTGGACTTATTGCGCCCAAGCCGATAGGCCAATTCTGGGCCGGTTGGTCCAACGCGGTCTTCTCCGGTATGAGGAACTTTGCCGGACTTAACGGGATTTTGTACGGCCTGAAGAACAGCATCAACTGGCTCTTTACAGGGAAATGGGAAGGGGACTGGAAGGGCTTCTTCACAGCGGTGCTGCAGGGGTTTCATGAGGGTGCTTACATGGGGCCGCTCCTTCATGTGCTCGGCGCACCTGGCTCGGCCTATAACTGGACCGGCCGGGCGGCAGGCTTGTTTGAGCGGGTTGCCAGCTACGGCGGTATCATCGGCGCCGCCACCGGCCGGAACTATGGACAGCTTGCCCGCATGAGTTTGGAGGCGGCCAAGCAAGGTTCATTGCTTTCGTTTGGGAAGGCTGGGATTGCCTACCTTATGCACGCGGTTGACATCTGGGTCACGCTGGCGGCATTCCGCATAGGTCTTGGCATTTTTCTCAGTCCCATCTCTGGAGGGATTCATGCCCTGTTCACCGGGGATTCCTATTTGACGTCGGTTGGGAAGATGGTGGCTGATGCTTGGACTGGCAAAGCTGAAACAACCCTGGGTGAGATCATGCACACACTTACCCTTTTCGCTACCCCGATGAAGGGCCAGGGGCAGATGAGAATCCAGGCGGCTGGAATGGAGGTTCAGAGGGGCACCGGCCGGGCCCTCTTCCTGGCTGAGGGAGGAATCAGCCCGCGCACGTTGGTGGAGGCGGCCATTGGCCGGGCGGGTAGAGAACGGCTGACAACCGATCAGATGAGCGATCTGATCAACGCCTACCTGGACAGCGTGACGGCCTACGAGGGGAGGTTGAAAGAATTTGGTCTGGAGAACAACACTCGCTTCAGTTGGAGGAGCGTCGGCCGGGAGGTGATGGCGGAATTTAGGGCGCGGATCAGTGGAGTTGCGGACATGATGACGCCGGTTCGGATTAGCACCCTGGAGCGCTCCCTGCAGAGTTCCCTCGAGATAGGCAAGCTTTCCGGATACGACGCCCGCCAGGCTGCAACGGCAAGGCAGGTTGGGGAACGGGCCGCGGCTGCAGCGGTTGCTATCAATATGAGCCTGCCGAGGAGTACGTCGCTTGAGCGGCAGATGACGGCCGGTTTGGCAGTGGACACGATGAGCCGGCTGTTGGCGGTGGACAAAGCGCTCCAGACCGGTGACTTTACCTACGACAAGAGCGTCATGCTGAGCTCCTTGGAACCGCTGGTCCGTCAGACGGCGAGTGACCTGGAACTCGCTGGCCTGGCCAGCCGAACGCCGAGCAGACAGCTGCAGGGATTAGGCATAATGGTGCGTGAGTTCGCGGAGATGATCGCGCAGAGGGGAAGGGAGCCGGCCCCTGAAACCCATCAGGCGGTTGACCGAATGACCAGGGTCCTGAAGATTGCCAGTTGGGATGAATGGAGGGACTTGATGAAGCCGGAGCTGGGCAAACTGCAAAAGGCGGATCCGGCGGAGTTGCTGCAGCTGCCCCAGGGGCAGGAGCGTCGCGCCCCTGCGCAGACAGCGGCCAATCAGCAGGTCGCTGCTGCCGGCATGGAGCACCGGCCCGGCATGGAGAAAGGGAAGCCGCCTGGGTCCACCCCCGATCAGCCGTTCAGGCACCAGGGGAATGGAGTGGACCTGCAGGTTACGCAGGAATTGAGATCGGATATGGGAGATCTCGGCCCGCATCCTGCGAATCGTGCGGAGATCGAGACGACGCTGCTGAACCTGCTGCCCACCTGGTTCATTGATCAGGTCCTCACCAGGCTGTCCCTTGCATCCTCGAAGGGGGAGGGGACGGACGCCGTTCTCAAGGTGATCTACAACGGTCACCGGTTCATCATCCCTCTGAGGACCTTGGGCGAAGGTACGCCGGCCTCGGCGCAGATGGCGGATATCCTGATCCAGCGGACCGGCCTGCGCTTTCGCAGCAGCGAGGTGATCGGCCAGCTACTGAGAGAGTTCGACAAGGACCCAAGCGCCGCCCGGGTCCGTGTGAAGGGGATTGACCTGCCGAATGTTCCGGCGGTGAGGGAGGTGGTGGGCCAGATTGCCGAGGCGAGGTTCCAAAACAGGGTAGAGCGGTTGAGGATCGGGCCGGAGGTGCTTGGCAGAACGCTCGAATCGGCACTGAACAGACCCAATTCAAGCCCTTTCTCCGTGGATGTCACCCTGAAGCCGGGCGAGACTTGGCGGATCTCCCGCGAGTCGGCCCAGCGTCTGATGGATGAAGCCGGCACAGAGTTGGGAGGCAACACCCAAAGCCGCGCGCAGGCAGGGGCTGCTCTGAAGACGTTGAAGGGGGCTGGGCTCGTGCGAGAGCTGGCTCGGGTAGATAAAGAGGCCCGGCAACAGAATCCGGACCGGGCCCCGTCCCAGTTTGATAACGTGACGGTGCGGGATTCGAGCAAGAAGGAGTACACCGCCCGGCAGATTGATTTCGTCAATGTCATCGTAAAGAGTTTGCCTGCCTCGGCCAAAAATGGATTGGATGCCGGCTACGACACCCTGCCGGAAAGCAAGGGAGGAAGCGGTCCGTCCAACCGGGACTTGCAGAGGGTCCTCGATATAGCCGGAGTTTGGCTCAGGAGAATGGACAGGCTGCCGGAATTCGCCGGCAAGGAGAGGATTGAGCAAGCCGTGCGCGAGGTGATCGGAAGGAAGTTGTCGCAGGCGATCGAGATGGAGGTGGGAGGCCGGCTCAAGAACGTTCCCATGGATCAATTGGCGGCTCAGTTGGGGCAGGAGCTGACCCGCGTTATGGATCAGACCCGGTCGAAAGATAGCAAGTGGACAGAGGCGGACCGTAGCCGCCTGCAGCTTCGGATAGTCAAGGAGGTGTTGCCGAACCTCTTCCTCTCCCACCTCAGGGGAGCAGCGGAGAGGTTGGTGGAGGGCAACCGGGCGTTGACACCCGAGCTCTCCGGGCGGTTGTCAGAATTGGCGGTGCGGTACGGGGCGGAAAGGCAGAAGGCAGAGGATCAACTGTTATCGGAGAAGGCCTTAAAGGATTTCTCGCCGGAGCAACGGCAGGTGATCCAGGACGCCTGGCGTGACCTCGAGAAAGTGGGTCTTTCCAGCGCCTTGCGAGAGGTGATCTCCGACTTGGTGATCAAGGCCATTGATCAGTTGGCCCCGAGAGAGGCCGGCAAGGAAGGGAGCCAGCTCTATACAAGGAGCCAGCTCAATGGGGTCGGCCTGACACCTGAGCTCTTGCGAATCGCCGACTACACCGGTGAGAACTTCGGATTCCCCAAGGAAGGGGATGTGTCGGTGGATCAGCTGACCGCTTTGCGGCACCGGGTGACGAACGAAAGGGACATACTCCGGCTGCGGGCAGACCAAGTGGCCAAGGCGCAGGGTTACCCCGGGGTCCGGCTCGAGCAGTGGAAGTTGATCTACCGTTTCGGCATGGCGGACAGCGACCACCCGTACCTGCGGGCCCTCCTGCCGACCGGCCAGGGCAAGACGCAGCTCATCATGCCGACGGCGGACCTGATCCTGCTGGATCTGGCCGGCAAGTCCAAGGATGGCCGCTTCCCCTCGGCGAATGTCTTCAGCGACATCGGCTTGATGCGGGATGCTTATGAAGCCCATGCGAAGACGATCTGGAACGGCAGCATCAAGACGGCGGATGGACGGCCGCTGGTGGCGGGGGAGAACGTGGTGATGATTGATCGGGAACATCTGCTTTCGGGCGGCGATGAGGCGAAGGCGGAGTTAGCGAAGCTGAAGGGTGCGGAGATCATCTACGTCACCTACGAACTGCTGCAGTCCAATCTGCTGTCGGAGCGGCTCGGTTCGGTGAAGGATGCCTTCGAGACGTACCGCCGGGCCAACTACGTGATGGATGAGGTGGACATGCTCAAGACCTTCGCCGACCTTCAGGCCAGCATGCCCGGCTCCGGACTGAACCTCGGCCGTTTCGCCGCCGAGAGGGGCCGGATTGACCTCGTCGCGCAGTATCTGGACAAGTATCAGGGCCAAGAAGGGAGAATAGCGCAGCACCGCGCCGAGGTCGGCACGCGGGGAGAGGGGATCTTTACCGGCTTGATTGACAAGTTCTGGAGGGGGAGTTTCGACCAGCTTCCGACCGTGGTTCAGGAGACGATCGCCCGGCTTCGGGGCAAGGAGCTGGAGTCTTACCTCCACGGCCAAGGCTTGCGTATTGTGTCAGGAGAGAAGACGGATCCGGCCAAGGCCACCTATCAGCGGGATTACCGGGTGGAGGAGTACACCTTTAACAAGAAGTTCTGGGAAGGGGAGAACGGACAGGGCGGCTTCCTCCAGTTCCTGATCAACAAGCAGGGCAAGGTGCCGGAGGGGATCACTGCCGAGGGGATTCGGAATCTGGAGAAGGGGGCCTGGCTCACCGCTGCCAACTGGATGGCTCGCGCGTTGGAGGCCCGCTTCGGGTACGAGTTCGCGGTGGACCGCTTCGGCAGCCGGCTCATTCCAGCCAACGAGGCCACCGGCCAGTGGCAGCCGCGCCAATTCTGGAGCCGGCCGTCCCAGGCCTACGCCTACAACCTGGTGCTCGGGCCTGAATTCCTGAAGGGAGGCAAGATGCCGGAGCCAAGCACCATCTCGCTCGACCCGATCAGCTTGCGGGTCAGCATGGCCGAGGTGATCTCCGAGATCCGGTCCGGCCATGACTCCGTGCGGAGCAAAACCGGCGAGCAGTTGCGTGCCTTCAGCTTCTCCGGGACCGGGATTCTGGGCAGCAGCGGCGTTCACCTGGAGAAGGTATTCGGCCTGGCCGGTGGCTTTGGTAAAGCAGACTCCAACCTTCTGGCGCTGCACGCGCCGCAGGGGCTGCCGATCCTTCGATCGGCCAATCCGGTAGAGATTTTAACGCAGCTCCTCTCCGGATCTGAGGGAAGGAATTACCGGATGGTGATTGATGCCAGCGGACTGGATGCCAGAGCGATGGAGCAGGCCTGGCACCAGGCACGGAAAGGGGAGTACCGGATCGTCCGGGACGGCGAGGGTAGCTACCGCCGCTACGCACCGGGTGAGACCAATCGCTGGACCGCGGTGGGCGCCGAGGAGGCGAAGGGGATCCTCTTGGAGAAGAGTGGTTCGATCTTCGTGCACAGGGCCGGCCTGCGCGGTTTGGATATCCCGATGACCGAGGCCAGGCCGCTGGTGCTGGCCGACGCCCGGACCGGGCTGGATGTGCTGGAGCAGGCGATCGGCCGCTACCGCGGTTCCTTGACCGACGTCGGATTCGGTCAGGAGCCGGTGAAGCTCCGGGGTGAGGGAGTGATCAGGGGGGTGGGGGTGGCAATTATTGACCCGACCAACATCATCAAGGGGAATATATCGGCTGACCGGATTTCAACCGGCGAACTCCACCGCCTTGCGGGAGCCAATCAGAGGAACGCGGTGGACCCGGCGGCCAACCTGGAGCGGGCCCAGACCGCGTTGTGGAACGCCCCTCTGCGGGTTCTGCTGACGGTGGATCAGATGCTTCGGGCGACTCATCCAAAGGTACAGGAGCGGATGACCGATCTCATCACCCGGTTCATGAGCCGCAGCGAACAGGAGCAGGCCGATTTGGGCAGCCGACTGTTGGGTGGGAAGGAGAGCCTTCGGGAGGCCTGGAACTCGGCCACACAGATGGAGACGGACGTTCTTCAGCAGGTCGACCAGCTCCTGCTGGAGCGCAGGATCCAGTCCAAGGAGGTGACCGATTACCTTCAGGGTGTTCGGGAGAGCCGCGTGGAGCTGAATCTTGGAGCTAGAAACGAGGGGAAGGTCCCGGACACCCTGTCACAAGCGGATTCCGTCGGCCAGGTCACCCGGTTCCTCAACGCGAATGCCAAGGACTATGCCCTGCCGGACATCGCGGGCCGCAGCCGGCCGGAGGCGCAGGCGACCACCATCTCGACCGTTGAGCAGGTGCGGACGGTGCTGACCGGTGACGAGCAGGTCCGGGCAGACCGGGTGAACGATCCGAACGGGAGGGCCCAGATGGAGCAGACGGCGCCGCAGAGGATTAACGCGGCGATCCAGTTCCTTTACCGGGAGGATGGAATCGGTCCCAACGGCCAGCTCACCCAAAAGGGGCTTTCCCTCGTGGCGAATCTGATGGCCCTGACCGCTACCTTGCAGAATGAGGATCTCCGGAGTACCCTCGAGGTTTTTGCCCGTAACTACACAGCGTTCCAACCGTTGTTCCAGGCGGGGTTGTCCCCGTTGCCGGAGAGTCTGACGGTGGCTCAGGTGGCGGCCCACCTGACGGACAATCCGGATCTGAACGTGCCCTTTATCCTGCAGGTTGCCGGCCAGCTTCAGACGGAGCAGCAGGTGCTTGGTGCGGGCCTGCAGCTGAGCCTTGGCGCTAACCAGCAGGAGCAGACGAACAGGCTCACACAGTTCGCAACCCATGCGAACCCCGGGATGGAGGTTCACGAGTGGGCGATGAGAGGGGCCAAGGCACAGAACGTGCAGGTGCCCTCCTGGTGGCAGGGTCTCAGTAGCAGCTTCGCGGCGCTGCAGCAGATTTCGGCGCAGAGGACGCGAATTCTGGAGCCATCCGAGAAGGTGGGCGAGAAGATCGAGGAGATCAAACAGCAGTACAGCAAGCCGAGCGAGATGCCGCGGGCTACAGCGGACCAGTTGAATCGCCTCGAGAGCGAGCAGAAGGTCCTGCAGAACCAATTGGCGGATCTGGAGAGCCGTCTGCCGGCCAGCGGAAACGTCATCGACTTGTGGCTGCAGGCAACGACTCATATGAATCTCGCCGACGATAAAATGAATCAGCTGCTTGGAGCGCTGGCCGTGCGCGCCAACCCGACGTTGGCCGAGTACCGATTGAAGGAATTGGGCCAGGCGGTGAGCCACATTGCGGCTTGGTCCAGGGACAGCCGGTTGACCGCCGGCCTGACCGGACCGATCCAAATTTCCGTCTTCGCGCTGGATGCCTACTTGAAGAATCCGCTGGGCTATCTCAAGGCTGCAGCGGAGAACTTGCCGGGGAACAGCCTGCTGGCGCAGTTGGTCATCGGTTTGGACAGCATGTTCCAGCAGAAACGTCAGCAGGCGATGGAGAATTACGAGGAGCCTCCGACGGAGGCGGACCTGCTGCCGATGATGAGGGAGACGGCCGTGCAGGTGCATTCCGCCCTGCTGGAAACGGTCCAGCAGAAGCAAACAACGCTGGATCAACTCCCAACCGTGGAGGATCTTCAAGACTTGTTGTTCAGGATGCTGAACCCGGTCTTGCCCGAGGGCCTGAAAGGGTTGTTTGATCATCTGATTCATGAGGGAATCAGCCGGGAGGGGCTGGATCTCGTCATCGCGGAGATACGCAGCCGGGGCAACCCCGAGCTGCAGGCGCAGGCGGACAAGCTGGACAGTCTGCGGCAGGTGGTCGAAGAATACGGAGCCAGCGCTCAGGTGCTCAGTCCGATGGAGGGCCAGGTTCGTGATGCGGCGGAGGATCTCACCAAGACGATGGCGGCCAGCCCTGTCTCACAAGCCCAGCTGTCGGATGTAGGGAACAAGATCCTCCAGTTTACGGAGAAGATCCAGAAGAGCGGCAAATCGCTGGATGCCCAGACCCAGCAGGCCGTTCAGACGATGGGGGCAGCGATGGCCTCTCGGATGCTCGACTCGGTGCGAAACGACCTCCAGCGGCTCTCCGTTACCACGGGCGTTCAAGCGGATCAGGGCCAGGCCTACTACTTGGATTCGATGCGGGCCCTGATTTCTTCGGCAGCTCAGGGGATCCACCAACTGGAGGGTTTGAAGAATCCGTTGACCGGCCAGAGTTTGGTGGAGGGCAATGAGCTGACTGCTGTTCGGCAGAACCTGACGATCGGAGTTGAGAAGGCGGGGGATGGCGCAAAGTCGGCGTATGATTCCGCCAACCAGTCGTTGAGCCGGATGCTGGCGGATGGGGCTGGCCAGGGTAATGCGGCCGTTTTCCAGAAGGCGGCCTCCCTCAAGGCGGGGATTGATCAGGCGATGGTGGGTCTGCTGGAGGTTTTTGCGCAGGCAGGGCTAGACAGCCAGAATCTGCGCAAGCTGCAGGAAACGGTTGCCGCCGGGGC
>JAHFFF010000061.1 GCA_023248095.1 Candidatus Omnitrophota bacterium
ATACGCTCCAGGATCTGAAGGGACGAACCGCCAGAAACGGACCTCATAGGGCATGGGCCGGACCCCGCAAATCCGCACCGGAACAGTTGGGCGATTCTCTCTTCCTTGCCGGAAACGATCTTCCCGAATCAGATGGATCGTTCGAAGATCATCGTAGTACATGTAGTTATTCGCCAACCGGCCCTTCCAAACCGCAACCCGAATCGCAACCAGATTGGCGAGACAGAGCATCACGACCGCCGCCTCGACCCCTCGGCGCTGCAACTTCTGCCCCCAGCCCAATCGGTTCTCAAACCCCTCCAAGAGGCGGACTGCCGCCAGCGAGAGCATCAGTGAGAAAGGGGGGCTGAGGTAAACAAAGTAACGGGATGGAATCCGGATGGGGTATGTCGCGTATTGGAACATCGGATAGAGGGTGGCGAGAAGATACCAAAGGATGCAGAAGCGAACCGCCCTTCGCTCACTCCCACTTGAAGTGCAGAGGACTCCCCCCACCAAAGCCGTGGACAAGGCCAGAAGAAACGGGGAGATCTCGGGAGGGATTGCGTAGAAGACCTCCGCCTCGTCCATACGAAATGCGGACTGTATCGGTTCGAGAAAGCCCCCTAAACAGGTCATGAGCGGGATCAGGAGGTTGTAGGGCAGGAGAAGCTGCCGATGATCCCGGAGGTAAAGAAACCCGGCGACGACCCCCATCCCCAACCCGGCGGTGAGATTCAATCGCCGTTCCCACCGAACCCGCTCACACACCCTCAGAACCCACTGAACCAGGAATAAGACCCCCAGACCCGCCGCGAGCGCGACTGCATAACGAGCCCAGGGAGTCATATTCATCTCCGCCAGGACCGTCGTCAGGCGATCATCCCCAACCCATGCGATGGCCCCCAGAGGATATCCCAGGAAAACTGCGAAGAGAGGCCACCAATACTCAAACCGCTGGCGGCGTAAGCGGCCACTTTCCGAGTTCAACCAGAAATCTCCAAACATGAGAAGCGGCAGTAACAGGAGGCTTCTCTCCAGGGAGCCCGCCAGCGCCAGCCCGATCGTGGCCCACCTATAGAAAGGTCTCTGCGGATCTTGCGCATCGAGGCTCTCCGTCTTCAGCCACAGACAAAGAATCGCCAACAGGAAAGTGACGGCCGCCAAATGCTGAAACGCCACCGGCCAGAGGACTGCATGAAACTGTGGAAAGAAGCAAAGGAAGATCAATGCCGCCATCCAGCTGGTCCGTTTTTCAAAACCCAAGGAGCGCCCCAGGCAGAAAACGAGGATTGCGTTGAGGAGGTGCACCATTGCCTGAACGATAGCCCAATGGGAGAGCTGATATCGGCCCATCTCCTGCTGGAGAAAGAACATGACCTTCAGCACCGGCTGGCCCAAGCGAATCGGCCAGGGGCTGAACAGGAAGATAAGTTTGTGCAGGCCCTCTCTTTCCTCCGTCATCGTCTGGAAGGTTGGGATCATCCACCACAAGTCATTCTCCGGAAGGATCAACCGGATCAACCCCCAGAGACAAAACCAGAATCCAACCAGGAGTGTCCCCGTTAAGAACCCAGCCCACGCGATCGATCGGGCTAGGCGAGAATCCACTCCCGATCCCATTCTGAGCGGATGTCCACTGCCCCAATCAAGCGAGCCATAAAACGTCCGAATCCGAAATCATCCTTCTGCCATGGAAGTGGATCCTCAAGGAATCGCGCCCCTCCCAAGATCTCCAAATACCCCTTCAACCCAGGCCGGGATTCCACCTGTGGACTGGCCTCCAACCATTCTCGCAAATGACGGACATTCGGCTCCAGAAAGTACAGCTGCGAGAGCCACCGGCGCCCCTGCACCCGATGCCCGGTCTGATGTTCTATGTAGGAAAGGGCGGCCAAACAGACCCCGTACTCCCTCAGTTCCTCCCGCATCACCTCCCGAATATGCCCCCACTTCCCTACCGGGACAATGCTGAACAGCCGCCATTTCCCTTCGATCTCCTCTACCCACTCCTTGAGTCCCACCCCGCCCGTCAGCCATCGCGCATCCGATAAACGACACGAGGAAAGCAGATACCTCAGTAAAAAAGGTCTGCGCTTCACCGCCTGCTGGAACCCCTCCTTCGCCCCCTCCCAATCCCCCTCGTCCAAACGCTGCAGCCCTTCCTCGAGGTGCCTCGCAAAGGGATCCACCCACTGCCCCTGCCCGTTCCGAACCCTAGGACCTCCCACCCAGTAGACCTGTCCCCCTGCCCCATCCGTCATAACCGATTCCTCCACGAGGAGCGTCACGCCCGGATGCCTGGAAAGAACCTTCTCGTGGATCAAGAACCGAGAGTTGTCCAGGCCGATGAGATGCATTGGAATATACTTGGCCCGAGTCATCGGATAGTCCATTTTCACCGCGCCAAAGACGTAAACCCTGTCAGGGGCACGTCCCGTCTCAGAGAGGAGGCGGGACAAATCTTCTTGGATGAGTTCGCCAGCTCGTACGTCGTCGTAAGAAAAATAGGAATTGACTAACCTGCCCCGAAACAATTGCAATCGGACAGCCATAAGGTTTGGGAGGACTAGCCCTAAAAAGATCCCGACCAAGATCACCTCCCGTTTGAGCCCGTGGAGTCGGATCCTCTTCATGAGCAGGTCATACAACGCAATCGCTGAAGAGCAGAAGACCCAAGAAAAGATTGGAGAGAGGTAGATAAAATACCGTGAGGGGATCCGAAGAGGAAAGCTCGAGACCACGTGCCGATGAAACAGCAGATACCAGGTACACATTCCGTACCACATCAAGAGGGTTGCCACCGTTGCCGGACGCACCCAGGGCAACCGGACAAAGACCCACAGGGACAACAACGCAAGCAAGAGAAAGAAAAAACTGATCTGGCACGGCATGACATAATACGCCACCCTGGAGTCGGTGGACAGGGCGCTCTGAATCGGTTCGAGAAAAGAAGCCAACAGGGTGGTCAGCGGTGTAATCAGATTGTAGGGCAGCAATATCTCTCGCTTGTCCCTGAGTATGAGACCTGCTGTCAGTCCGACAGTCAGGAAGATCAGGAGGGCCTTTCCAATCCTCCGCCTGCCCCCCATTGTCCAAGAGATACCGAGCAGTCTGCGCAAGGCCACCAGTCCGACCACCCCACCGAAAAAAAAGGCCAGCGCCTTGATCCCTGCAGGAAGGGGGAATTTAAAGATCCCAACGTTGTAGACATGGTCTCCCACAAAGCAGAGGGCCAGCAGGATGTAGAGGGGATAGAGGAGCAGGAAAGGCATCCAGCGGGTGAATCGGGTGACTCTCTCCTGAGCATTCCTGGAGGAAAAGACCAAATGAGCCAACAGCATGAATGGGAGCATCAGCGTCGAGCGCTGCAAGGAACCCAGGCCCCCTGCGGCGAGGGTTAGGAAAAAGAAAAGAGTTCGTTGGGGCTGTCTACCTTTAAAGAGTTCCTCCGTCTTCAAATAACAGAAAAGGACACCTAAGGTTGTGAAAACAGCCAGCACATGCTGGAAGGCCGACGGCCAGTAGTAGGCATGGAATTGGACGAAAAGGGTCAGGTATGTGAAAGCGGAGAAGAAACCGGCGCGACGGCCCATGCCTAACTGCTGCCCCACCGCGTACATCAAGAGGGCATTGAAAAAATGGAGCAGGAGACTGACGAGAATCAAAGATCCATAGGATCCCTGAAGGATCGGGAGGGCCTGATGGAACCACAGATACGCTTTTAAAAAAGGAAGCTCAAACCAACGGGGCGTGGGTTGCAGGAGGAATAAAAGCCCTTCAAAAAAAGATTTGCCTGCCGTCAAACGACTGAAGACCGGTAGCATCCACCAGAGATCCGTCTCCGGCGCTGCCGCGGCAATCTCCGCTCTCAAGAGGCAGAAGAACAGAACGCAGATGAGGAGCCCTGTCCCTGCGTAAAGGAAACGGATTTTTTTCTCCACCCACCCTCCTTGGATTTCCATCGACATGAGCAGAGGCAGTGGAGTGAACTGACTCTAGGCGATCCTCGGCTTTAGGACAGTGCAGGTGCAAGACGATCCCAACCAGACCGGATATCCAATCTGAAAAGGAGCCTCATGAGAAAACGCTCGAATCCGTAGTCGTCCTTGCGCCATGGTAGCGGGTCCCCGAAATAGCGCGGATCCCGAACCCGCTGCACAAACTCCAAGAGTGAACGGTTCGACCGAATCTCCTCCGCCCGCAGAAGCCACTCCACGAGCCGGTCCCGGTCCGGCTCCAAAAACCAGACCTGCGATAGCCAACGCCGACTCTGTTCCAAGAGGCCTTGCTGGTACTGCAGATAGGATATATAAAAAAGGGCCTTAACGTAAGTGAAAAGCTCTTCCTCAAGGAGGCGCTGGATATGTTGCTGTTTTTCAATGACCCGGTCGGGTCGCGCCCACCACTGAGAGACCTTGCCCACCCATTCCCTCATCCCCAACCCTTGCGTCATCCAGCGAACATCCGAAAACCGGCATCCCTCCGGTAGCAGATACCTCAAAAGGAAGGGTTTCCCCTTCAGCGCCTTCAGGAGCAGTTCTTGCGCCTTCGGCAAATCCCCTGCGGCGATTCGCGTCGCCGCTTCGTTAGTCATTCGCTGAAAGGGGTCCTGAACAAGACCAGGGCCCTCGGGTTCACCTTCCGGTACGATCCGGATCCTGTCCCGCAGAGCCCTCTGCCCCAGCACCTCTTCCATCACGAAGCGAAACATTCGGTGCCGCTTGGCGTCAACCAGCATGAAACCCCAATAGGAATCGTCGTAAGGCATCGGCATAATCCCCTGAACCACCACCTCCTTCGGGATGCCACTACCCTTCTCTTCCAGGTCCTCCCTGACCAGGTGGGCCGTGCGGATGTAATCGTAGGTGTAGAAATTGTTGGCCAATTTCCCACGCCATGCCGCTAGACGCACACCCATCAAGTTGGGTAGGCACAGTAACAGGAAAAATCCCAGGAGGGCCACGTCCCTTCTTGGACCGGACAGGCCAAACCGTTCTGCCAGGGACTCGACGAGGGGCACCGTTACAGAAACAAAGAGTAGAGCGAAGACCGGAGAGATATGGATGAAATGCCGCGACGGAGCCACGACCGGTTGGCTGGAGAACTGGAAGAGGAAATGCAAGAGAGAGGCCAGGTACCACCAGAGCAGGATTCCCCGATGACGGTTTTCCCGGACCATCGTCTGTACGAAAAGAAGGAGGAGCCCCGCGGTGAGCAGCAACGCGGAAACCTCCACCTGCGGCTGCATGTAGTAGAAAGGCTGGGAGGAATCCAGGGCCATCGTGCTCCGCAACGGCTGGAGAAAGGAGGAGGAAACAGCTGCCAACGGGACCATCGCGTTGTACAGGAATAGGATCTGGCGTCGGTCGACCAACGAAAACAGGAGGAGGGCTCCACCCGCAGCCGTCCATAGGAGGGGCCGCACAGCCGGAAGGGTCTTCCCTTCCGAGAACCTCAGCCATCCTCGTAAACCCATCAGAAACCCTGCCCAAAGGGCAAACAGTCCAACGAGCTTGATGGAGTATGGCAGTGTGCTCCGCCCCACCCCCTCCATCAGCGCATGGACGAGGGCGTTGCTGTGCCACTCACCGCTTGAGATCAACGTGTACAGTGGGTGCAGTGAGGACAAGAGGAACAAGGGAAGCCAGCGCTCGAACCGGAGCCGCTTCTCGCGGCCATCCGCACTTGCAGAAAGGATATCCGCGAAGATAAGCAACACAGCAATGATCGACACGCGCCCAACAGAGGCAAGGACAGCGGCACATACCGTAAGGGGGTAGAGGAGTCGGCCGCCGCCGGCGTGCATGGCCCGCTCTGTTCTGAAGAAGAGGCAGAGGGTGGCCAGGTTGAGGAAAAGGGGGCCGAGATGATACGACATCGCCGTGGGCCAGAGGTAGGTGTGGAAGTGTATAAAGAGAGTGAGATAGACCAAGGCAGCAAGGAATCCCACCCTCCTCGAAAATGCCAGCTCTCGACTCAACCCATAGAGGAGCAAGGCGTTGAGCCCGTGAAGGACCATGCCTGCCAGTACCAGGTGACACGTGTGGAGACCCATGGCCGACAACACAATCAGGTTAGCCTTCATGAAGGGGAATACCACTCGCGGTGGGCCGGCGGAAAAGATCAGGCCTACAAGTTCCCAGAACGTCCTTCCCTCCGCGCGGTCAAAAACGGCTGGAATCATCCAGGCCAGATCGGTCTCCGCCACCGCACCCTTCATCGGTTCCCACAGAAGCAGGAAGAACAGCAGCCCAACGCCCACGCCAACCGAGCCATAGAGGATTCCGCGGACCCACCTGGTACCGGTGGTCATGAGGCATGACTCCGCCACCATTCCCGCAGAAGTTGCAGGAAATAGACCGATCCCCATTGAAAAACCTTCAGCTTCCTCTGACCTCCGATGCGTGGCGGTTCATCAGCCGGGATCTCGGCCCAGCGAATCCCGTACTTGAGTGCCCGCATGCTCATGAGCGGAATCCAATCCACCCGCGTGTGAAGCATCCGTTCCAGACCCTCAAACTCCTCCGGGCGATCCACACCCAGACGCATCGGCAGGTCCTTTCGCAGGGCGCGCAGCATCACCAGTGGATCGGTCATGCGCGCTGAACCCCTCGGCCTGAGAAGGAGATTCCCGACAGTCCGAAAGAGCCAATTCCCGAACCCGGTGATCAGATCGTCATCCTGGGAGTGTGCCCCATCCAAGTACCGAGAGGCAATGACCAAATCGAACCCTTCCTGCACCTTGTCCAACAGCTTCGGAATGACTTCCGGGATCGAATTCCCATCGGGCGTGAAGTAGACCACCACGTCCCCGCGGATCAAGGGCCATACCTCCGCATAGGCGCTTCGGAAACCCGGCGCCCGTTGCACGTAGACCTCGTAGCCCTTTTCCTTCGCCCACTCGATCGTACCGTCCGTCGATCCCCCATCCAGGATGAGGATCTGATCCACCCACTCTGGCCTGACGTTCGGCATGGTCACTTGCATCCCGGCCACCTCGTTGAGCGTCATCACCAGGAGTGTGCTCCGAAAGGGCCTTCCCGTGCCGGCATGCGCCCCAACCAGCGGTATCCCGAATGAAGAGGCCTCAGGCGCCATGTCCCCTTTCCTTAAGCCTTCGCCATTCTCGCCACAGGAGCAGGACAATCGCCCAGCCGTTGTACAGGATCCTCATCTTCCGCTCTCCCCCAAGGCGGCGTGGCTCCTTAGCAGGAATCTCCGACACCCGCCGCCGATGCACGGCGCACCGGATGGACAGCTGCGGCTCAAAGACCGGGTCTGTTGCATCTAGGGCAAGCTCCTCCAAGAGGCTCCTGCGGTACGCCCGAAGGATGACGAGGGTGTCTGTGTAGCGTCCGCCGAACAACAGATTGATCAACTGCGTGAACATCCAGTTTCCAAGCGCAGTGATCGGGCCGTCGTCTTCGCTGCCTGCGCCAGGCAGGTAGCGCGACGCTACGACCATGTCGTAGCCTTCCCGCATCTTTTCCACCAGCGCCGGAATGGCCGCGGTCAGGGAGTTCCCATCGGGGCTAAAGGTCAGGATGACATCCGACCGGATGGAGGGAAACGCCTCCCAATAAGCCATCGACAAGCCTGGCTTCTTCTGATAAAGGATCCTACCCTTCCCCCATTGCTTCAGGATTTCCACGGTTCCATCCGTCGATTTCCCATCAACGAAGACGATTTCATCCACCCACGAGGGATCGATCTCAGGAAGGATTTTCTCTAGTCCTTCGCGCTCATTGAGAACGGGGATGAGGAGGGACACCGTCATCCGTTCCATCGATGGGGAAGGGTCTAGGTGGGCGTTGCTGTCAGTGTGGACTTGTACCATTCGATCGTCTGGCGGAGTCCCCCCCGGAGAGAGGTCTTAGCCTTGAACCCCAGGATTCGTTCCGCCTTGCGCACGTCTAAAACCCGGTTGATATTCTGGACCGGATGGTCCCCCTGATAGGCGATCCGGGGGGCATACCCCTCCAGCTCCAACAGAAGCCCCAACACATCGTTGATGCTGGATCCGACCCCGGTCGCGATGTTGAGGGGATCCGCCTCTGCATACCGCTCCACCGTTTGGAGCAACCCCTCTGAAAAATCCCCCACGTAAACAAAATCCCTCCGGTCCTGACCATCCCCCCACACAGGGAAAGGATCCAGCCGCTGCGTTGCCTTGACGATCAGGGCCGGGATCACATGCCCATCCTCCAGGTTGAAACGCTCATGAGGACCGTAGATTGCCCCTGACCGCGTGATTGCAAATCGGGTCTTGGAATTCCGGTGGAAGTATTCACAAAGCTTCTCTCCATAGCGTTTGACCCAGCCGATCCCAAAGTACCGCTCCAAGGGGTCTCCCAGGAAACCCTCCTTCTCTTGGAAGGGATTGCCCAGGTCCGGATAGATGGTGGATGAGCCGATCCACCCAAATCGTTCCACACCGGCCTTGACACTCGCCTGAATGACATCGACGGATAGCCGCAGGTTTTTATCTAGGATCTCGTCCCGCCGTGCCTGCTGGCCCTTCAGGCCGCGGATATAGGCCGCCGCGTGCAACACCACGTCCATCCCCCGCACCACCGCTGCACATGCCCCGGGATCCAAGAGGTCGCACGGTACCACCTGCAACCGGGGATGTTGAATCTCCAACTGCCTCTCACGGAATACGGTTGCCCGTACATGAGCACCCCGGTCCAGCAGCTGGGCCACCAGCTCGTGCCCAATTAATCCCGCCCCACCGGTGACCAGGACGTTCTTATTCTGAAAGTACACGCTGCTCCTTTCCCTCGCCCCCTCGCCCAAGAAAGACTTCCTGTCGGTCGTATGCCTTTTCGATGAACCTCCGGCGCTCTTCCCGCAGGGGGCCCAGCTCACTTGCGGCGGTATTCTCATCCGCGTGCCCCACCGTCAGGATACCGGGGATCGCCGCGGAGACCCCCTCATAGGAAAGGCAGAACCGCAGGGCCATCTGGGCCGGAGTCTGCCCCACTTCCTCAAGAGAGGTGAAAAATTGTCTTGCTGCCTCAGCCCAGCGTGTTCGCTGCTCTACCGACCAGCGGATCCTGTGGTCTCCTTTCTGGAAAGCTGTGTCTCCTCCAACCGCGCCTGTGAGAAACCCGAAGCAAAGGGGGGTGCGGGCGATGAATCCAACGCCGGACACCCGGCACAGTTCCAGCAACCCATTCTGCAATACTCGTTGATCCAACATACTGAAATTACTCTGCACCGATTGAAAACCGTAGCGCTTGAGAGCCTCAGCCCCCTCTTCCGGCGAGCGCAACGAGATCCCCACCGCCCGGACCCTCCCGGACCTGCGGAGTCGATCCAGAAACGAGAAGA
>JAHFFF010000062.1 GCA_023248095.1 Candidatus Omnitrophota bacterium
TTTAGTACGGTAATCTTGGTACTACGGAACGTACAGCGGTACGCCGTGGAATCCGTTGCCGTTTCCGTTCCCGTTGGACTTAGCGGAAGCCGGAACCAGTTCCGGCACTGATCCCGGTTCGTAATAGGTGTAAATCTTCCCTTCGAAGTTGCGCAGCGTCACCACTCCCTCTTTCGAAGAGATGACGTAACTCGGGCCCACCGGGATTTTTCCGCCGCCGCCGGGCCCATCGATCACATACGTTGGAACGGCATAGCCGCTGGTGTGCCCGCGCAGGGCCTCCATGATCCGGATGCCGGCCTCCACCGAGGTCCGGAAATGAGTGATCCCCTGCGCCATGTCGCACTGGTAGATGTAGTAGGGTCTCACCCGGACCTTGAGCAGCTCGTGCATCAGCTTCTTCATCACCACCGGATCGTCATTGACGCCGTGCAGAAGCACCGTCTGGGATCCCAGCGGCACTCCGCTGTCCGCCAGCATCTCCATCGCCGTCTTCAGGCGAGGGGACACCTCCTTCGGATGGCAGAAGTGGAGGCTCATCCAGATCGGCTTGTACTTCTTCAACACCTCGCAGAACTCCGGCGTCACCCGCTGCGGCATCGTCACCGGCGTGCGGGATCCGATCCGTATGAACTCCAGATGCGGGATCTCCCTTAAGCGGGCAAGCACCTGCCCCAGCCGTACGTCGGTCATCATGAGGGGATCCCCGCCGGAGATCAACACGTCCCGCACTTCCTTGTGGTTGCGCAAATACTCGAACGTCGCCTCGTAGCTGTTCATCAACCCGTGGTTCTCTCCCACCAGGCGCCGCCGTGTGCAATGCCGGCAGTACATCGCGCACTGCTCGGTCACCAGGAACAGAACCCGGTCCGGGTACCGGTGCACCAATCCCGGAACCGGCATGTCCGAATCCTCGCCGCAGGGATCCCGCATGTCGTGCGGCCCGATGTTGAACTCTTCCATCAGGGGAACCGCCTGACGCCGAATCGGACAGCGGGGATCCTCCGGATCCATCAAGGAGACCCAGTAGGGCGGGATTGCCATCACCAGGCGCCCCTGTTTCTTGGAACAGGCCTCCTCCTCTTCGGGGGTTAATCGGATCACCTGCCGTAGTTGATCCGCCGTGTAGATGCGGTTGCGTAGCTGCCAATGCCAATCTTCCCAGTCCTCCGGGGAGACGTTCTCCCAGAGCGGGATTCGACGATAACTATCGTCCAAGGTTTCCCTCCTTCGGATCGTTATGCCGGATTCCCTGTCGGCGCTTCGTGCCATTGCGCACGACCACCACAGGGGCAGGCGGCTGTCCCTTCACCTGCTCCACCGAGCTGGGGAGAGCTCCCTTTCGTGGAGATTCTGCTGAGGGGACGGTCGGGTTGGATGATGGAACGAATGATGAGGCTCTTCGGGAGCCCACTCGTTTTGAGGAACGCTCCATGGCCAGATTCAACAGGCGTTGGATGAGCGCCTCGTAGGACATTCCCGCTGCCCGTGTCATGATCGGCAGGTTCGATTCCTCCGGATCAATGCCCGGCAGCGGGTTCACTTCAAGGACGTAGGGTATGCCATCAGAGCTCAAGCGGATGTCCACCCGGGCCATATCGCGCGTCCCCAAGGCCTTGGCAGCCTTCCAGGCCACCGATTGAACCGCCTGGGTGACGGCCGGGTCCAAACGGGCCGGGCACCAGAATCGGGGCGTCAAGTGCAGTTGCCGGTTTCCCTGGAATTCCTTCATACGCCAAGAGTAGAAGAACTCGCCGGAAGCCCCGCATTCGCTGAAATCGATCTCCAGCACCGGCAGGATCTCATCCCGCCCCAAGATCCCCACCGTCAGCTCCGTTCCCTCGATGTACTCCTCCACCAACACCTCTTGGGAATAGGCTTCGAACACATGCCGGACCTGCGCACGCAGCGCCCGCTCATCTTGGACCACGCTGGAGGCCATGATCCCCTTCGCGGAGCCTTCGCAGTTGGGCTTGACGATGATCGGATACTTCAGGTGCGGATCCAGGGCCTCATCGGGATGGTTGAACAATTGGAAGTTGGGCGTGGGAATGCCTGCGAAGCGAAACAGCTGTTTGGACCTGGCCTTGTCCAGCGCCAGCGCCAGCGCCAGCACCCCTGAACCGGTGTAAGGAATCCCCATCAGCTCCAGAAGGGCCGGCACCCGGGCCTCACGCGACTCTCCCTCAAATCCCTCGGCGATGTTGAAGGCCAGATCCACCGGGTTCTTGGCCAGCCAGACCGACAGATTCTCGTCTGCCTCGACGAGGAGTACCGTGTGTTTGGCCTTCTTCAGGGCGGCAACAATGAACTCAACGGTTTTCTTGCTGTCGCACTCCGAGTAATAATCGGCCGGCAGGTGCGGCTCCTTGACGACAGGCTTGAGGTTATGGATTAAGGCGACCCGTAACCCGTTAGTCATCTATGGGCCTTGGAAGGGGCCGCCTCTCCAACGGTGCTGTCTGTCAGACCGTGGCGTCGGATTGCAGCCGTCAGGATCCTCCCGATCATCGCCGAATAGGAAATGCCCAGATGGTTCGCCAAGACTCCAAAGACGTCCTCGGTGGAAAGAGAGGGCAGCGGGTTGATCTCCAGCACGAAGGGGTTTCCTGCCTGATCGACTCGAAAATCCACCCGCCCGAAGTCGCGGCATTCCACCGCTTCATAGGTCCGAAGGGCCAATTCCTTGAGACGGCGTTCCAGCCCGGCTGGAACTCCGGCCGGGCAGAGGTATTTCGCCCCCTCGGAAATTCGGGAAAAGGTGTAGAACAGATCCCCCAACTCCGTGAGGCCATCGATCTGGATCCGGACGACCGGCAATACCTCCGGCGGGTCGTTGCCGATGAGGGCCACGGTGAATTCATTCCCCCGAATAAACTCTTCTACCAAGGCAGGCTGATGATAGGTTTGGATGACCCAACTCATCTGAACCCGAAGGGCCTCGGCCGTGCGTACCACCGAGCGATCGGTCAATCCTTTGCTGGACCCCTCGTACCGCGGTTTAACAATCAGAGGAAAGTTCAGATCATTCGGCAGGGGATCCCTGGGGTTGGACATCACGAAGAAGCGCGGGGTGGGAATCCCCTCGCTGATGAGAACCTTCTTGGTCATCACCTTGTCCAACGTCAGCGCCTGCGTCAGGCCGTCGGACCCACTGTAGGGAATCCCCTTCATCTCCAGCAGGATCGGAACCTGGGCCTCGCGGTTGCGCCCATGGTACCCCTCCGCAATGTTGAATACCAAATCCGCGCGCAGATGATCCAGGGTCTTGATCAACTGCTCCACGCTGCCGATCCGGACCACCTGGTGGCCGTAGCCCTCGATGGCCTCGGCGATGACCCCCACCGTGTCGGGATGATCGAACTCGGCGTTGGCATCCTGGGGATCCCCCGGCTTGAACGCGTATTCCGTCTTCAAATCATAAGTCATTCCGATAACCATGGCGCCCGAATCCAATAAAATAGAGGGGCCCCTTGCATAGGATGCCCCTCTTCGAAACAGCGGACTTCTTCAATTGTAAAGAGAGTGACTACCTCCCCCCGCGTACCTTGTCGATGAAATTTTCAACCGCCCTGCCGGCGATGTCCTTGCACCCTAACCCAAACGCCAGGGCCGCACCAAACGCGACCGCCATGACAACGGTATTAAACGCGGTCTGGATAATCATGGAATTCAGAAACTTTTCCAGGGCCACGGCGAAGGCGAAGATGATCACCGTCACTTGCGCAATGGCCCCCAACCCCTTCGCCTGCGCGATCCCCGCGTTGGCCGCGGCCGTCTGAACCACCCCGTTGACGACCGTGCCGAAGAAAAGACCCAGAACGAGCACGATCACGCCGGCCAGAACGTTTGGAACGTAGCTGAGAATCCGCTGCAGCAATCCCGCAGCAGCACTCATCCCCAACACATCCAGCACCGCCAGCAGGAAGGCCAGCAGCACCACCCAGTAAGCCGTCACACCGACCAGCTCGGAGAGCTGGTATTTCACCTCCCCTTTCTTGAGGAAGTCTACCAGCTTGATCTGCCGGGCAAATTCATCGACGGGAAGCGCCTTCAAGGCCTTCACCACAGCTGCCTTGATGACCTTGGCAATGAGCCATCCCACCAACAGGATGAGGAGGGCCCCGCCGACCCTCAAGAGGGCGTCACCAACCCGGATCAGCATCGTTCTCACGGAATCTGCAGTCGTTGTTACCATCCACCGTATATCCATCAGCTAACTCCTCCTCTCCTCGGCTGTTTCAAGCCGCCCCAAAAGGTCTCCGCCAATGGTTCCCGTTGTAACTCCCTGCGATTCCAAAAGATTACGGGAAAATAACACACGCCCATCCCGTTGTCAAGTGATACAATCTTTTTTCGGTCCTGCAGATGTCAAAACTTGTTCTCGTCCGTCACGGGCAGTCGCAGTGGAATCTGGAGAACCGGTTCACCGGCTGGGTGGATATCCCGCTCACCGAGGCCGGCCGCGCGGAGGCCGACCGCGCGGGAAGATTGATCGCGGCGCTGCAGATCCGGTTCGATGCAGCCTACACGTCGGTCCTTGTTCGCGCCATTGAGACGCTGCAGATCATCCTCTCGGTACTCCATCAAGAAGATATCCCCGTCATCCGGGATCAGGCGCTCAACGAACGCCACTACGGGGACCTACAGGGATTGAACAAGGACGAAACGCGGAAGAAGTTCGGCGAGGAACAGGTGAAGCTGTGGCGGCGCAGCTACGACGTGGCGCCGCCGGGCGGCGAATCGCTCAAGGACACGGCGGCCCGCGCGATCCCCTACTTTGAATCACGCATCCTGACGGAGATCAAGTCCGGCAAGAACGTCTTGGTGGCCGCGCACGGCAACTCCCTGCGTTCCATCGTGATGGCCTTGGACCGCCTGACGAAGGAACAGGTGCTTTCGCTGGAGATCGCCACCGGCATGCCGATCGTGTACGAGATGAATCCAGACGGAACGATCGGATCGAAGAGGATCTTGCAGGTTGCTTAGGTTCTATTCCGCCGGACCAATGTAGGTTAAGGTTTCCGTTCCCACCTGGCCGTTGCCGGGGTAACTTGAATATCTCCCGACCAATTTGTTATCCTTCTCAACCTGATAGACGACAATCCCAGGGACACCCATCCCGGCAGATTGCCAGCTTGAGGAAAGCAGAGTTCCCGCTCGCAAACCGACCCCCATGTGGGTATCACTCCCAATGGACCATATAAATTGATACGTCTCGCCCGTCCTGCGAATGATCACCGTGCCCCGGTAACCTTCTCCCTCGCAACGGTAGAGGCCGGTGAGCTCTTCCGGTGGCACCGCAGCAGGAGAATTCGGTTGTTTTGAGTCGGCAAACACCTGTTCCGAATGTAGCCCACCAGTAAGAACCGCAAGCGTGACCAGACACACACCGAATCGATTCATCTCCCCTCCTCCTGATTAATTCTGCGCCATCTGGTACTGGTAGGCGTGCTGCGCCAGGCGAGCGATGAATTGCTTGGCTGGCCGGCTGTTCCCTTTCTTCACCTTGCGCTGGGTAAGCACGCAGATCAGCACATCCCCCCTGTGCGTGAAGATGATCCCCGCGTCATGGCAGACGGATCGCTCCAGCCCGGTCTTGTGCGCGACCGGGACACCTCCCGGCAGCATCGCCGGGATCCGGTCGCGCAGATGCTGTCGCTTCAGCAGCTCAAGCCCGGCCCGGGAAGCCTGCGGGCTAACCGCATCCTCCCGGTAGAGTTTCTCGAGGACGCGGGCCATGTCCCCGGCGGTTGTGTAGTTCTCGACCCCTTTTTTGCGCTTCGAGAAATCCATCATTCTTCGGGAAAGTTTGGTATCTCGAAGCCCCAACTCTTGAAAATGCCGGTTGAAGTAGTCCATCCCGAGCCGAGACATGAGCACGTTGGTGGCGGTATTGTCGCTTTCTGTAATCATCCACTCCACCAGCTGGGACACGGGGACGACGGTCTTTCCGGGAATCTGCTTGAGCACCCCCGATCCGGGAACCTTGTCGGCTGGGCGCACGACGACCTTGCTGTTCAGGTCCAGCCTGCCCTCTTGCGCAGCCTCATAGCAGGCCGTCATCATCGGGACCTTGATGATGCTGGCAGCCGGGAATAACCGCTTCGGCTGGTGAGCCAGGCTCCACCCCGTCTGAAGATCCTCCACCACAACCCCCGCCTGCCCGTCGAATCGCCGAATCTCCGCGGTCAGCGTCCGCTTTAATTCGTTCCAAGCCGCCTGCCGTTTCCGCAGGGCCGGCCCCGCTCTCTCAACCCGGCGGACCACCCGGGTCTCTTTCTCAACCTTCGCATAGGCCGCAAGGCCGCCCGCACTGAAGGAGAGAACCCCCAACAGCACCGCCAGTGTCCGCACGTGTTTACTGACCCAAGATCTCATCTATTCATTTGTCCCCGATCTTGCAGTGCAGTACAGGTATTGCTGCGCCCATCCGCAGTAGGGCCCAAAATGTTTTCTCGCAAATTCCCGAAGCTGCCGATCCGTTACCTTCCGGTTGCGGAAATACCACGCACGCATGGACCGGCCGATCCAGACATCCACCGGAAAGGCGGCCGCGCGCCCGTAAGCAAACAGCAGTATACACTCCACCACCTTTTCCCCCACACCCGGAATCTTGCAGAGCGACCGCCGGAGCTCATCATCCTCCAGACGGCGGCAATCTTCAAGCGGAGCCGAACCAGAAGCGACAGCTTGGGCCGCCGTCTTCAGGTACGGTGCGCGAAAACCGAGCCCGCAATTCCGCAGCACCCGCTCGCTCACCTTCGCCAGCGCCTCCGGCCGGGGGAAGACACCTTGGTCTCCGAAGCGGAGGGATAGCGTCTCGATCATGCCGGTCAGGCGGAGAATGTTGTTGAAGCTGGAAAGGATGAAGGAAGCAGTGCATTCCCACGGGTCCTGGCGAATGATGCGCAGGCCGCGGTATCTTTGTAACGCAGCATGAATTACCGGATCCACGTCGATCTGGCGGGCGATCTCTTTGAGATCCGAATCCAACGCGAAGAAATGGCTGACATGTTCGGCAGATACCCCGCGGACGGTGACCTGTTGCCCCTGCTGCGTCACTTCAGCTCTGTTCGCACCGATCCAGCCGGAGAAGGTGCTGCCCTGTGAAGCAACGCTGACCTCGCGCCAACGGAAGACCTGCCCCGAGGTTAACGTTCTGGCCAGATCAAAATCAAATTTTCGGCAAAACAATACTCTGCTGCTTCTGGTACTTTCCTTTCCGGTCGCCGTAGGAAACCTCACAGGGCTCCTCCGAAGCGAAGAAGAGGACCTGCGCGATCCCCTCGTTGGAATAAATCTTGGCCGGCAGCGGAGTGGTGTTGGAAATCTCCAGAACCGCGAACCCTTCCCACTCCGGCTCAAACGGCGTGACATTGACGATGATCCCGCACCGCGCATACGTTGATTTTCCGACGCACATGGTCAGCACGTTGCGAGGGATCTTGAAATATTCTACGGTCCTGGCGAGGGCGAAGGAGTTAGGCGGAATGATGCAATGGTCGGCCTTCATGTCCACGAATGACTTGGGGTCGAACGACTTCGGGTCCACCACGGTATTCCAGACATCGGTAAACACCTTGAATTCGTCCGCCACCCGGATGTCGTACCCCATGGAGGAAAGCCCCCAGGAGATCACCCCTTGTGAGTTCAGATGATCGGAAAAAGGGTTGAGCATGTCGTACTTTTCGGCATATACCTTGATCTCCCGGTCGATCAGCAGCTTGCCGCCAGACATACGAGGATAAGTTGCGTTTTTGGCGAATGTGCTTCTTTTCTGTCCATCTGTCGTTGTTGGCATGAAAAACTTCTCCTTATTATTCCTGGGGAACCTTCGCCGTTCCCGGGGAAGGCTGGCTATATGATTTGGCCTGCTCCTTCTTATAGATTACTACGCGGCTGACTTCCAGAACCTCTCTCTGACACGTGTCGCACCTCATCAACGAGGCGGCTCCCTTTTCTCCAAAATCTCCAACCTCTTCTTAAATTCCACGTTCTCGGCCTTCAACTCCCGGATGATTTCAAGCAGAGGCATCGTTCCGCTGCGGATGAAGATCTTGATCAATCCAACCCCGTTTCCCTCGTATCCCTCCAGCGCCTGGCCGATCACCGGAGCCCCTGGTTCGGTCGCTTTCATCGCAATCCCAGCCTGTGAGGAGCTTGTTATATAATCGCCTGGCAGGATGGGACCATTCTCGGTGCTCACGAGAACAGGGACCCGGCCGACCAAGCTTAGAAGCACCGGCAATCCCCCTCGGGGCACATCATCCCCCGCCAAGATCTGCCCTGGCTGAGTAGAAACCACTCCTAGCAACTGGGGGTCATTCGCAGCAGTGGTTTTGCGCACCCGGCCCACTCCAGAGGAGTCCAGCGAAACCAACATTCCGCTCTGCAGGGATGCATCCTGCGTGTAATAGATCTCCGCCAAATCGACCCCCGCCGTAGTGCGGGGAAGCTCGACGATCGACATCCGCGCATAAGTAGGGGTATAGGATCCACCATATAGCGGGACAAGCCCGGAGTGCTCAGCTGAAGCAAAGAATTCCACAACATCACCCGCACGGAGGTTGAAAACATCCGCCACATGCGCATTTCCGTAATCAGCAGGCGGCCCCGCCACCGCCGCATCCGCCTGTTTCGTCCAATTCACGGCCCCGGAAACGGAGATGGTTGCCGAAACGCGCTCTCCATTTACCATAATAGGACTGTTCACGAACCAGTTTGCCGATATGAGATAATTTCCATCCCGCTGAATGACGAACCGGTCATTGGCGAGGTCCGAAATCCCCACCGTATCAAATTCCACCGTGTCAAAATCGACCTTCGTAGGTACCCCGCCGGGAATCCACTGAATTGAATTCCGGCGTGACATCTTTGCCATCTGGACCTGACCGCTGTGAACCTGCTTCCAGCCGGCGTTGGTATTATCTCCAACCCCTTTGACATAAAGTTCCCCGTTCGCGTGATCGAAATAAGGGGAACCTAATTGGGCCGTCACCACTCCCTCCGGAGCACCGGAACCAACATAGAACCCCACGGAATCGTTGGCGGTGGTGTTGGTTAGACGGATCTTCTCTGTAGTCGCCGCCGAGCGGATCTCCAGTTGGGAGGCCGGAGGTGCCGCTACTGTAAAACCAGGACCAATCCCCACACGAATGTCCGGTTGCTGGGGAGTTCCCACATTATCTTGTCCCGGCATGAGCACCACGTTGCTTACCGCGTCGTCGGCACCCACCA
>JAHFFF010000063.1 GCA_023248095.1 Candidatus Omnitrophota bacterium
GCTCCAAGAGCAGCTCCCCGAGTTTTTTTGAAATCACTCGCTTCAACATCCGCTCAAACCTCTCATGCGGGACGGATCAGCCGGATCAGCTCCTCCGCATCATGGGAGCGAGCCATCGCCTCCTCGAAGCTGATCTCCTTTTTCAAGTGCAGTTCAGCCAGGGATTGGTTCATCGTGCGCATCCCGTCCCGCTGGCTGGTCTGGATGACCGAATAGATCTGGTGGGCCTTCCCCTCCCGAATCAAGGCACGGACCGCGGGGGTTGCTATCAAAACCTCCACCGCGAGCCTGCGCTCATTCCCATCGAGACTGGGGATAAGCTGCTGAGCCATGATCGACAGGAGAACGAAGGAGAGCTGTATCTTGACCTGTTGCTGCTGGTGCGCCGGGAAGACGTCTACCACCCGGTTGATGGTCTGAGCTGCATCGGAGGTGTGAAGGGTGGCCAGCACCAGGTGTCCTGTCTCCGCGATGTTGAGGGCCGATTCGATCGTCTCCAGATCCCGCATCTCGCCGATCAAGATCACGTTGGGATCCTCCCGCAAGACATGCTTCAGGGCCGCTGCAAAGCTATGGGTATCCACACCCAGCTCTCTTTGATCGATCAGCGCCTGCTGGTTAGCATGGACGTACTCGATGGGATCTTCGATGGTGATGATGTGGCATCGGCGCATGCGGTTGATCCACCCCACCATGGAGGCCAAGGTCGTGGACTTTCCGCTTCCGGTGGCGCCGGTAAGCAGGATCAGCCCCTTCTTGCGCTGGCAGACCTCCTCCATGATCTTGACGGGAAGACCGCATTCCTCAAAGGTGCGAATGTGGGTAGGCAGCAACCGGATGGCCACACTGATGGAACCACGCTGCATGTACACATTGACTCGAAAGCGCCCCAGCCCCTCCAATCCGAAGGACATGTCCAATTCCAGATCCCGTTCAAAAGCGACGATCTGGTTGGGCTTGAGCAGGCTGTAAGCGATGGAGCGCGTCTCCTCCGGCTTGAGCGGCGGAAAATCCAATGCCGCCAGATCCTCATTGACCCGCAGCGCGGGAGGAGAACCGACCGCCAAATGCAAATCCGAGGCATTTCGCTCGACCATCAGCTTGAGCCACCGCCGCATCCTCTCATCCTTAACCTGATCCAAATCCATGGGCTCCTCCTCTTAGGCTGCCGCCATCACGCGATTCTTCCCCTCCTCCTTCGCAATCCGCAGGGCCTCCCCGGCCTTGGAGTACAGCCCCTCTCCCGAAGACCCATCGAGCGGATTTTCGCTCAGCCCCGCGGACAGATGGAGGGAACAGGGAAGCCGGGTCGACCCATTCGTGAAGACGTGCTCCTCCACCACGCACCGGACGGATTCCGCCAGATCAATGGCCTCCCGCTTGTTCCTCTCCGGGAGGATCAGCGCAAACTCGTCCGGTCCCATGCGGCCCACTCGATCTACCTCCGTCACCTGGGCCTTCAAGAGCTCCGCGATCTGGTGCAAGACCCCCTCGGCCGCCAACGCCCCATACAGATCCTGCACCCTTTGGAAATCGTCCAGGTTCAGCAGGATTAAGGAACAAGGTCGGTGATAGCGTATCGCCCGCCTCACCTCTTCATCCAGCCGGCTCTTCATGTAAGCAGCGTTGTAGAGCCCGGTCAACTCGTCGATCACCTTCAGCTCCTCGGCCCGCTTCATCAACAAGTCATTCTCAATGGCGATCGCCACCTGCTTTCCGAAAACCTTGAGAAGATCCAGACAATCCTCCGAGAAGTTGAAGTTGCGCCTCCGATTGGCGGAGATCAGCAGGGCAATGCCTTGCCTCATGGAGACGATCGGTTGCAGAACCGCGTGGGTCATCCCGAAGGCGTGCTGCAAGAACTCCTTACCCTCAAAGGAATGATTCTGGCCATCCACCACCACCACTCGGCCTTCCTGAAGGACCTGCCCCAGCCACGGAGAGATGATCTCCTTGCCCTGCAGGGCCTGAGTCTGGTCCGCCTCCGCCCCGACGCACCCTCGAACCACCAGGGCACCCCCTTCGCCGTGGAGTTCCAGCAAACAGTTGAGCTCCGCCTCCTCCAGGTGGGCCAATTTCTCCAAGATAAAGGTGATTACCTCCTCGATCTTGCCCGGCTGGCTGATCAGATTGCTCACCTGCAACAGGTGCGACAGCGTTAAGATTCTCCGGTTGATCTCCAGATTCATCTGCTTCGTCTGCTCGCCGTAGGCCCGCAGCTGCGTCATGTTGTCGCGGACCCGCTGGGTGATCTGGTTGAGGGAGACCCCCAACGATCCCACCTCATCCGTGGCCCCCACGTCCACCTCGCGATCCAGCTGCCCCTCGGCGATGGCCTGGGCCTGCGTGGCGAGCTTCACGACCGGAAGCACGAAGCTTCGGGTAACCGCCAGCCCCAGGAAAGAGATGAGGGCAGCCAATCCCACCACCATGGAGATGTCCCAAAATGAATTCAGTCGCGGGAAGAGGTAAACATTCACCACATAGGCCAAGACCAAAAGCGGTATGACAGACATGAGACTGAAAGCGACGATCAATTTCTCCCTTAATCCATGGGGAAGAAGGGAGGGCGCTACAGCACGCGGTAATGTCCCCGTTGGGACTGATCTCTTACCCATCGGTCGATCTCCTCCTTTTGGAATCTCCACTGCCGTCCGATCTTGGTTGCTGGAATAAAGCGGCTCTTTGCCAGCCGGTAGATCGTAAACCGGCTGACCCGCATGTACTGCGCCACTTCTTCTATGGTCATCAATTGATCGATCATGGCGGTCCGATGCAAGTGTGGCTTATCTCTGCTCAATTGTTCAAGGCCTTGGTCCATAGGCGCAATTGTGAAAAGAGGAGATTGGCCTCAGACCCCGCGGGGGGGAGGCAGCCGGGCACTCCAGAAGGCCGAGCGGGCATGGCTCGCCTGGGAGCTTAGAGATCAGCGAGAGCGAGGCCGGATGATGAGTGAGGAATGCCACGCTGGGGCATTCCGAACGGTGACCGGCGGGCTACCCCAGAGCGGGGTCTGGAAGCGACATTTAAAAAACGGGGCGGCGGATGCCTACGGAAAGGATGATGCCGACGGCGACCAGGCAGGTCATGAGCCAGGAACCACCGTAGCTCATAAACGGCAGCGGCAGGCCGACCACCGGCATGAGTCCAAGCACCATCCCCACGTTCACAAGGGTATGGACCGCCAGCATGGTCACCAACCCCACGATCAGGAGCCGGCCGAACGGATCCCGGGTTTGGCTTGCGATGAGGAACCCGCGGTAGAAGAGGAGCGCGAACAGAAAGAGGCAGAAGGTGGTGCCCAGGATCCCCCACTCTTCTCCGATCACGGAGAAGATAAAGTCGGTATGGCGCTCCGGCAAAAAGTTTAACTGGTTCTGAGTGCCGGAGAGCCACCCCTTGCCCCACAGCTGTCCTGAGCCCATCGCAATGCGGGATTGGATGACCGTGTATCCCGCTCCCAGCGGATCGAGGTTCGGATTCATAAACACCATCAGTCGAGACCTCTGATAATCTTCCAGGCGTCCCCAAATCACCGGGGCCAAGGTTGCCCCGGCCACCAGCAGGATCCCCAGGAACTTCAACGGGATCCCCCAGACCACGAGGGCCGACAGTCCAATGGTGATGAAGACCGAGGCCGTTCCAAGATTGGGCTGCCTCAGGATGAGAACCGCGGGAAGCAGGACGATGAGGGTTGCCCCGAGGATCGGACCCCATCTGCCGGCTGTCGCAGGCGGACGAGCTCCCAAGAAACGAGACAACGCGAGGATGGTGCTCACCTTGGCGAACTCGGAAGGCTGAATGGTCATGCCGCCGAAACTCAACCAGCGCTGGGCGCCGCCACGCACGGTTCCCATGGCCAGCACCAAGACGAGCAGAACCAAATTGACGGCATAGAGAAGGTAAGCCCATTCCAGCCACCGGTGATAATCGATGGCCACCAGCACAAGAGAAAGCCCGCAGCCCAAACCGGCATAGAAGAGCTGCCTCTGAAGGAAGCTGACCGCCATCATCTGGGCCTTCTGGAAGGAGGCGCTGTACAAAGCTACCAGGCCCACTCCCAGCAGGATCAGGGTCGTGAGCAGAAAGGGCCGATCGATGCCATGTACCTGTCGTCGGTTCAACATCAGATGTAACCCATCTCTCTCAGATACACGAGGAGTTGACCCGCAACACGAGCCGCATGCAACCCACCCTTCCCCCCATGCTCCAAGAAGACAACGAAACCGATCTTGGGGGCCTCGGCCGGTGCGTAGCCGCAGATCCAGGCGTGAGGCAACCCCACCGGCACCTGCACCGTACCGGTCTTTGCCGCCACCCGAATGCCGGGAACCTGGGCCAGGCGTCCGGTCCCCGTATCGGTGGAGACCACTCGCTCCAACCCTTCCCTTACAACCGACAGCGCCGCACGGTCCAGGGGAATCTGGACCCCTCTTTCCCGAGGGTCGGTCATGCTCCATTGTCCCTGGGCAGAAGCGGTTTGTTCTTGCGGAGGCTCCTCAATCCCCAGCAGGAGATGCGGATGTGGCACCTCTCCATCCTTGGCGATTGCGGTAAAGAGCATCAACATCTGAAGGGGTGTGACCTGGAGCGCGCTCTGGCCGATGACAAACGAAAGGGTGTCTCCCTCTTGCCAGTCGTGGTGCATCACCTTCTTCATCCATTCCCGATCCGGGACCAGGCCTTTGGATTCGCGCGGCAGATCGATCCCCGTCGATTGATCCAGCCTGAATGCCCGAGCCAGCTGCGCAATGCCGTCGACCCCAAGTCGCCGGCCTGTGTTGTAGAAGAATACGTTGCAGGAATGCTGCAGGGCATCCACCACCGTTTGAAAGGAATGGCCCTCCGCCGCCCAGCACTTGAAAACCGACCCGCCCAGTTCATACCGGCCGCGGCATTCAAAGGTCGTCTGGGGAGAAATCTTCCCGCTCCTCAAGGCTTCGTAGGCCACCGCCGCCTTGAACGTGGAGCCCGGCGGCACCATCGCCCGCGTGACCCGGTTGAACATTGGCCGGTCGGGGTCGTGCAGCAACGAACGGACCTCGGCCTGCCGGTCGGGATCGACGAAGGCGTTGGGATCGACGCTGGGAGAACTATCCAAGCAAAGGATCTCGCCGCTGGCGATCTCCATCACCACCACGGCCCCTTGGCCGCCCTCCAACAGCCGATGGCAAACCTCCTGAAGACGGGAATCGATGGAGACCTTGATCCTTCGGCCCCGCTCGGGACGGAGGTAGCCGAGCTGCTGCACCAGCCTTCCCTGCGCGTTCACCTCCACGTGGAGTCCACCGTCACGCCCCCGCAGAAAGGAATTGTACACCTGCTCCAGGCCATCCTTTCCCACCCGATCCCGGAAGGTGTATCCGTAGGTACGGAGCCGGGTCAATTCCTCCGGCGCGATGAGCCCCAGATAGCCCGCCACGGATCCCACCGCCGCTCCCAATGGATAGGTGCGATGAGGGATGGGCCGCACCAGGATGCCGGGCAGCTGCGCCCGTTCCTCTTCCAGTTGGAAGGCTGTCTCCGGGGGAAGACTCTCAATGAGCGAAACCGGTGAGAAGCGGGCCTGAAATCCCTTGCGGTATCGCCGGGCAAACTCTTCCGGGGGAATCCCCAGGATCGCATGCAGATGCTCCCAGGTTTGCTGGGGATTCGTCAGCTCCTGGGGAAGGGCCGCCAGCTCAAAGCTGATCCGATCCTCCGCCAGGGGGACGCCGTTGCGGTCAAGGATCGCACCGCGGGCAGCCGGAAGATGGACCAGGCGGGTGCGGTTCTTTTCGGATTGTTCCCGGTAACGGTGGCCTTGAACGACCTGGGCCACAAACAATGCAACCCACAGGAGGAACAACCCTGCGAAGATGATTCGCTGAATGAGTCGAAGCCGCATCTTACGACCAGGCCTTCGCAGACCTCCTGGTCACGAGCTTTTGGAATCGGGGAAATCCCCAGGCAGCCAGTATCCCCTGTGCCAACATGGCTGCCGGCAAAAGCAAGAGCCGGCCGTTCCCCCAATGCAGGAAGGGATCCGCAAGGATCAACCATGCGCCGTGAAGGAAACCCGCCAAGAGCGTCAGGAGGGCGATCCAAACGCCAACGATCGGTGGATAGTCCCATTCCACGAGGTGCCGTGTGGAGCCGATGATCCATGCGGTGGCAGCGAAGGTGCCGCCCCAGGCCCCGAAGACTTCCCCGCTGTACAAATCCTTCAACAGCCCCAGACCAAAACCCAACACCCAGAGAAACCGACTGGAGCGCCGCGTAAAGGTCAGGAAGACCAAGAAGACCAGCAGAGGATCCACCAACAATCGGACCGCCGGGAATAAAGCCAGCAGGAAGAGATCCAAACCGAGGAAGGCAAACAACGCAAGAATCAGCCGGCTCATTCGTCGGACCTGCCGATGGCCTCTGACGGCCGCCACGCCACCACGAGCACCTCCTCTACCGCCCCCAGGCGCACGGTCGGCTCAACCCGGGCCGTCTGATACATGTCGGAAGAATCCTTCCAGACCTTGCGGATAACGCCGATGGGCAGCTCAGGCGGAGCAAAACTCACTCCCCCTCCCGTGAAGACCAGTTGGCCTTCGCGGAACGTCTCATCCAAAGGCAGATAGGTCACCCAACATTCTCCGGGTGGTCCTCCGGTCACCAGTCCGGAGATTCTGCTTCCCGACAGTTTGGCCATCACTCGAAAGTGAGGATCGGTCAGCAGCGCCACACGGCTTGAGGAGGGACTCACCTCGCTGATCCGGCCGACCAATCCCACCGGCGTGATCACCGCCATCCCCTGCCGTACGCCGTCGCGAACCCCCTTGTTGAGTAGCAGGCTGCGGGACCAAGGCCCCAACTCGCGCCCGATCACCTCCGCCGGCATCACAGGCCATTGGGCCGTCGCCTGAAAACCCAGCATCTGGCGAAACCTCTTGTTTTCCTCAAACAGATCGCGATGCAGCTCCTCATGGGTCTGCAGGGCCTCAAGCTGTAGGCGCAAAATCCGGTTCTCTTCTTGAAGGCTCACCAGCTCGAGGACAACGGAGGAAAGGTGCTCGAAGCCCTGCCGCACCGCCTGAATACCCTGGAAGGCAGGGGAAAGGCAGTCTGCTACAGCTGAACGAAGGGAACCACCGAAACCGGAAGGGAGCGCAGGAAACCACAAAGGAGAGGCAACAAGAAACAACAAGACAGCGGCTCGCTCAAACTTCCGTGGCATGAAGCCGTCTTTTTATTGTGCGTTTAGCTTTCGTTCCAGTGAGAAGTCGCGGTCGTCGTGATCTTCCGCAGGGTCTTCAGATCGCTTAGGTACTTCCCGGTTCCAAGGGCCACCGCGGTAATCGGATCATCCGCCAGGTGAAACGGCAGCCCCGTCTCTTCCGAAAGGAGCCGATCGATCCCCCTCAGCAGGGATCCACCGCCGGCCAGCACCACCCCCCGCTCGATGAGGTCCGCCGACAACTCCGGCGGGGTCCGCTCCAGGGTGAGACGAACCGCCTCGACAATCTGGGCGATCGGCTCCGAGAGAGCCTCGCGGATCTCTTCCGAGGAAACCGTCACCGTCTTGGGCAAACCGGCCACCAGGTCCCGCCCACGAACCTCCATGGTGAGCTCTTGCTCCAGCGGATAGGCAGAACCCATCTTGACCTTGATTTCCTCTGCAGTCCGCTCCCCGATCATCAAATTGTAGGTTTTCTTCATGTGCTGGATGATGGCGTCGTCCAGCTCATCTCCGCCGACACGGATGGATTTGGAGAAGACGATGTCGGAAAGGGAGATCACCGCCATCTCGGTGGTTCCACCGCCGATGTCCACGATCATGTTGCCGGCCGGCTCATGGATGGGGAGGCCAACCCCGATCGCAGCGGCGACCGGCTCCGGAACCAGATGAACCTCCCGCGCCCCAGCGTGAAGGGCAGAGTCGCGCACGGCCCGCTTCTCCACTTCGGTAATCCCGGAAGGAATGGCGATCACCATCCGAGGCCGGACCACCACCCGGTGGTTGTGCACCTTCCGGATGAAATAGCGCAGCATCGCCTCGGTGACCTCGAAGTCAGCAATCACCCCGTCCTTCATCGGCCGGATGGCGAGGATGGAGCCGGGGGTACGGCCCAACATTCGCTTGGCCTCGTCACCGACGGCTAAGACGCCGGCGGTGCCCCGCTGAATGGCCACGACGGAGGGCTCGCAGAGAACAATCCCCTGGCCCTTCACATAGACGAGGGTGTTTGCCGTCCCCAAATCGATTCCCATATCGTTGGAGAACAGGCCTAAGAAATTGTTGGCGACTTCGTTCCAGTGGTTGTTGTTTTCAGGCATGGTAGGAAGCTCAGAATGCGAGCGTAATCAGTTCATTTAACACCGAAAAATATGGAATGTCAACGTCGAATCGCCCTCAGGGTTTCCTCGAAATCCGGGAAAGAGATGCGGACCCATTCGCTTCCCTGGATCGTCGTTTTTCCTTCCGCTGCCAGACCCGCAACGGCCAAGGCCATCGCAGTCCGATGGTCACCAAAGGATTCCACAATCTGGCCCCTGAGAGGGGTCGGGCCCTCCACAATCACGGTATCCCCTTGAGACCGGATGCGCGCCCCCATCGAGGATAAACCGGTCACCATCGATCGGATGCGATCCGTCTCCTTGACCCGGAGTTCCCCCACTCCCCCCATTCGGGTAATCCCTTGCGCCTGCGTCGCCGCCACCATAAGGATCGGAAGCTCATCAATCACACCGGGGATCACCGTGTCCTCCACCGTCACCCCGTGAAGCGGCGCCGAAGAAATGGTCGCCTCACCGACCGGTTCCCAGGCGCTTCCCGGCCGGGGGACCACCTGCACCTGTGCCCCCATCTGCCGAAGGATCTCCAGAAGCGCGGTGCGCGTCGGATTCAACCCGACCCTTTTGACGGTGATGGAAGAGCCCGGTAGAATCGCCGCAGCCACCCAGAAAAAGGCCGCGCTGGAAAAATCTCCCGGCACCTCCAGTTCCTTTCCGCGAAGGGTGCCGCCCGGTTCCACAGTCACCTCTCCCTCTTTGCGGATGATCTTCGCCCCCAGAAAGGTGAGCATCCGTTCCGTATGATCCCGCGTGGGATTCGACTCCACCACCGTGGTCGGTCCCTGCGCAAAACAGCCCGCCAATAAGAGGGCCGACTTGACCT
>JAHFFF010000064.1 GCA_023248095.1 Candidatus Omnitrophota bacterium
TGAACATCCTGATCGCCGTCGGGAGCCGGGTCCAAAAGGATCAGACGGTTTTGGAGCTGGAGAACCAGAAGGCCGTGGCACCCATTCCTTCGCCGGCTGCCGGCACCGTTACCCAGATCTACGTCAAACAGGGAGAGGTTGTCTCCGTCGGCCAGCTCCTGGTCACGGTTGCGGAGGGGGATGCTCCTGCAGCGGTCGCGACGGAGCAGCCGGCTGCCTCTCCGCAGGGGGAATACCGGTACTCTTCCGCCACCGGGTTTCCTCCGCCAGCCTCTCCCTCCATCCGCAAGATGGCGGAAGAGTTGGGCATCGACCTGACCCACGTGCGTGGCAGCGGCTCAGGCGGTAGGATCACCCTGGAGGATGTCCGAGCGCATATTGGCCATCTGCAGACAGGGGGTGGGGCCAAGGTATCGCCCAAAGTGGATTTCTCCAAGTGGGGATCGGTTACCCGAAAACCCTTCTCCGCGACCCGGCAGGCGATCGCGAGGGCGATGCAAGACTCCTGGTCTACCATCCCGCACGTGACCCAATTCGATGAGGCCGACGTGTCCAGCATCTTGGATCTGCTGAAGAAATTCAGCCCTGTGTATGAGAGAAAGGGAACGCGGCTGACCATGACGGTCTTTGTGATCAAGGCGCTGGTTTCGCTCTTGAAGAGATATCCTATCTTCAACTCCAGCTTGGACGAATCCGCCCACGAGATCGTCTATAAACAGTATGTCCATCTGGGGATTGCCGTGGATACCGAAGCAGGCCTGATTGTTCCTGTGCTCAAGGATGCGGATAAGAAAGGGATGCTTCTGTTGTCCAAGGAGCTGCAGGAGTTGGCGGAGAAGACCAGAAGCCGCAAGGCCTCAGCGGAGGATTTACAGGGCGGAAGCTTCACCCTTTCCAACCAGGGTGGGATCGGAGGGTTGCACTTCACCCCGATCATTCACAAGCCGGAGGTGGCCATCCTCGGTTTGGGACAGGCCCGGCGCGGGATGATTCCGCTGGCCCTTTCGTACGACCATCGGGTTATTGATGGGGCGGACGCCGCGCGGTTCATCCGGGATCTTGTGCAGGCCCTGGAGAATTTTCCGGAATCGGAGGTGGAGCGTTGAGCCCCGTGGAACCGATCAGGACGGAGGTGGTGGTCCTCGGGGCCGGGCCAGGAGGCTACGCGGCTGCCTTTTACGCCGCCGACCGAGGGAAAAAGGTAATCCTCGTGGAACAAGATAAGCGCCTGGGCGGGGTCTGTCTTAACTGCGGCTGCATTCCCTCCAAGGCGTACCTGCACGCGACGGAGCTTCTCCGGGAGGCTAGAGGGTCGAAGAACCGAGGGATTGTCTTTGCAGAACCCCGCGTGGATCTGGCCCAGATGAGAACCTGGAAGGAATCCATCCTGGAAAAGTTGGGGCAAGGGATTCGCTCCCTGGCGCAAAAGCGGGGGGTGGAGGTCATGCAGGGAAGAGGCTACTTCGAGGATTCGCAGACCCTGCGGGTCGAGACTGAGGCGGGCCAAAAATTCCTTCGCTATGAACAGGCGATCATCGCGGTGGGCTCCAAGGCGACGATCCCGGCAGCATTCGACCTGGGCAACCCGCGAGTGATGACCTCCACAGAGGCCCTGGAGTTGGATGATCTCCCCAAGCAGATGCTGGTCGTTGGCGGAGGGTACATCGGGATGGAGTTGGGCACGGTGTACGCGACCCTGGGAAGCCGGGTGGTTTTAGTGGAGGCGTTAGGTTCCATCCTTTCCGGTATAGATCCCGATCTGGTGCGCCCGGTTGCGCAATACGCGCAGGCAGCGTTCCAGGAGGTCCGCCTCAACACCAAGGTTTTGAAGATGGCCACCAGCGGCAAACAGATCAAGGTGTCCCTAGAGATGGGTGGAAAGAAGAAGGATGAGTTGTACGATCGTGTTCTGGTTTCCATCGGACGGACACCGAACTGCGGCAATTTAGGATTGGAGAATACAAAGGTTGCGCGGGATGAGAAGGGATTCATCAAGGTGAATGAGCAGCAGCAGACCAGCGACCCCGCTCTCTACGCAATCGGCGACGTGACCGGTGGAGCCCTCTTGGCGCACAAGGCCTCGAAGGAGGCCCGGGTTGCGGTGGAGGTGATCACCGGGGAATCCAGCGCGTTTAAGAACGTCGTGATTCCGGCGGTGGTTTTTACCGATCCGGAGATCGCCTGGTGCGGCCTCACGGAGTCAGAGGCGAAGGCCAAGAAGATTTCGGTCGAGGTGGCTCGATTCCCCTGGGCCGCTTCGGGACGCGCGCTCACGCTGGATCGACCGGATGGGCTGACCAAGCTGGTCTTGGAGCCCAAGACGGAACGTGTTCTGGGCGTTGGGATCGTGGGCCACGGCGCGGGGGAACTCATCAGCGAGGGGGTGCTGGCCGTGGAGATGAGTGCGACGGCCAGAGACATCGCCGAATCGGTTCATCCGCATCCGACCCTCTCCGAAACATTGATGGAGTGCGCCCATGCCTTCTACGGGACCTCCCCCCACCTGTTCATGCGGAGGCGTCAGTAGGCCTGCCATGCAAGTCTTAGTCACCGGTGGAGCCGGTTTCATCGGATCGCATCTGGTGGAGGCCCTTGTGCGGCGAGGGAATCGGGTCCGGGTGCTGGACAATCTTTCCGAAGGGAAGCTGAGAAACCTTGCTGCCGTTTCCCGTCGGATCGAGTTTATTCGCGGTGATGTTCGCGACGAACGCGCAATCCGCAAGGCAGTCAAAGGTGTGAAGCTGGTATTTCATCAGGCTGCTTTGCGTTCGGTCCCCAAGTCGGTTGGAAAACCGTTGGAGTACCATGAGGTCAATGCCACCGGCACTCTGCTGCTTCTTCGACTTGCCTGTGAGGCGGGCGTCCGGCGGGTCGTTTACGCCTCCTCCAGCTCCGTTTATGGAGATCACACGCCCCTGCCTCAATCCGAGGCCTTGCATCCAAAACCTCAATCCCCGTATGCGGCCTCCAAGCTGGCCAGCGAAATCTACGCCGGGATGATCACGCGGCTGTACGGGCTGGAAACGGTGGGCCTGCGCTACTTCAATGTCTTTGGTCCTCGACAATCCTTGGAGAATCAATACGCGGTCGTGGTTCCCAGGTTCATCACCTCACTGCTGCGAGGTGAACCGCCGCCGATCCATGGGGATGGAGGGCAGACGCGGGACTTCACCTACGTGGGGAATGTGGTGCAGGCCAACTTGCGGGCAGCATCGGCACCCAAGGGGAAGGTGACCGCTCAAGTGTTCAACATCGCAAACGGCCGGCGGCATTCCGTGCTGGAGCTGGCTCAATCGTTGAACAAAATCACGCACATTCCAATCCAGCCGATATTTCTTAAGAAGCGACCAGGGGATGTGCTACACACCTGGGCCGACATCCGCAAGGCAAAACGATTGTTGGAATATCGGGTCCAGTTTTCCTTCGAGGAAGGGTTGAGGCGCACAGCCGACTGGTTTACCAAACACCCTGAGTTTTTTGGGAAAAAAAGTGGGCCGCCTTGACGGTGAGTCATTTTTAATGTATATTTAAAGGTATCAGTTAATCTAACCTTCAGTTGAAACCGTTGTAATTCGAGGGGGTATAGTCCAGATGAAGAGAGTGAATCTATGGGGTCGTTTAGTACTGACCATCTTCTTGGGTTCTATCGCAGGGGTTTGTATTCCCGGGGATGGATCAGCCCTCGCCGAGAAGCCGGAAGAGGTGGTAGTAGACGTCCTGATCGCTTTCCGAAAAGCTCCCGGGCTGGCGGAAGAGGGGATTGTTCGAGGAGCTGGTGGGCAGATTAAGCGCACCTATCATCTGGTCCCGGCCATTGCCGCACAGATTCCGCAGCAAGCGATTGAAGGGTTACGGCACAACCCGAACATCACCACCATTGAACCGGATGGTATTGTGCAGGCCATCGACACCGAGCTGGACAACGCCTGGGGAGTAAAACGGATTGGTGCTGGGATCGTTCATGATTTAGGTAATCAAGGAGCTGGCATTAAGGTTGCCGTGATTGATACCGGGATCGACTATAATCACCCCGACCTGAACGCAAATTACGCCGGAGGGTACGACTTCGTCAACGGGGACAGCGACCCGATGGACGACAACATGCATGGAACCCACGTGTCCGGTACGATCGCCGCGGAAGACGATGGGGTTGGAGTGGTGGGGGTAGCCCCCAAGGCTCGCCTCTATGCGTTGAAAGTCCTCAACGCTGTTGGGAGCGGTTACTACAGTGATGTCATCGCTGCGCTTCAGTGGTGCGTGGACAACGGGATCCAGGTTACGAACAACAGCTACGGTAGCAGTGGAGATCCGGGTGTCACCTTGAAGGCTGCCTTCGACAATTCAGCTGCTGCTGGTATTGTGCACGTGGCCGCAGCCGGAAACTCCGGTAACCGACCCGGGAAGGGAGACAGCATCATTTATCCGGCTCGATACGACTCGGCGATAGCGGTTACCGCTACCGACGCGAATAATAAGAGGGCCTCCTGGTCCAGTACGGGACCAAAGGCTGAACTGGCCGCGCCCGGTGTATCCATATACTCCACGCTCCCGAATGGCGGATATGGCACGTTAAGTGGTACCTCCATGGCTACGCCCCACGTTACCGGCACGGCTGCCCTCGTGATCTCAGCTGGGATCACCGATACCAACGGTAATGGCAAGATCAACGATGAGGTGCGCAAACGCCTCGACCAGACCGCAGATGACTTGGGAAGCCCGGGGCGCGATTCCTTCTACGGGTATGGGCTGGTGGACGCAGACGAAGCAGCTGTTTTGTAGAACGCAGTCAATCTGAATATCCCACCTAAGGGTTTTCCCACCTACACATTCGTACTGGCATTCATCCTCTGGGGTCCGTTCCAGGTCATGAACGTCCGTGCATCGGCCCCAGCCGAGGCGGTTCCTCGGGATGCAGAGGAGGCCTACGAGTGGGCTGACGCGGTCTTCCTCGGCAAGGTGATCGAGGTCCACAAGGACGATCAGGGCTTCGAATCCCTTGCCACCGTCCAAATCAGCCAGGTGTGGAAGGGGAAGGCTCTTCCTTCTCAAATTCTGGTGGATGGCAGCGGGGGCCCCACCTACCCGGCCCGGATTTTCAAGCAGGATCAGAAATACCTCTTCTACGTGGATTACGCCGGGGCAGCCGATTCAGAGCGCTATCTCAACCGCACCGAGGTGGAGGAGTCCTCCTATCCAGGCGGTTGGCTTCGCGCCGACAATCACCTCCACCGCGTCCTTCCGGTCAAAGAGGCTGAGGAGGACCTCAAATTCCTTCTGCAGGTTCCCAGCCAAACGCAATAAAAATTTAAGAGGAGACTAGAGATGCCAAACGTGAAGGCAATTCCCGAGGGTTACCATACGCTCACGCCGTATCTGGCTGTTCGAGACGCGGCGCGGGCCATTGAGTTCTACAAGAAGGCCTTCAATGCCGTGGAGACGTTCCGGATGAACGCCCCAGGTGGAAAGGTTGGGCACGCGGAGCTCAAGATCGGCGATTCCATCGTGATGCTCTCGGATGAGAATCCGCAGGGAGGATGCGCATCCCCCGCTGCGCTCAAGGGCACCACCGTGACCCTCTTCCTCTATGTTGAAAACGTGGATGTCACCTTTAGCCAGGCCGTCAAGGCTGGTGCCACGGTGTCGATGCCGGTGACCGATATGTTCTGGGGAGACCGGCACGGGCAGGTGGTGGATCCTTTCGGCCACCGCTGGTCGGTCGCGACGCACAAGGAGGATCTCAGCCCGGAACAGGTTGCCGAGCGAGCCCGCACGGCCTTCGCCCAGCAATCGAAGTCCTGAGCAGCAGCAGCGCCGTCACTAACAAAGGAGGATGCAAGCATGGCAAGAATTGAGTTGAAGGGTTTCAACAAGCCGGATGAGGTGAGGACGTTCTCCAAGGGGAAGGTGGAGTTGGTCAATCTCGGTGATGCTACCGTCGGCCGCGCCACATTTGAGCCGGGTTGGAGGTGGTCCACCTGTGTGAAGCCGCTGGCCAAGACGAACAGTTGCGAGGCCCCACACTTCCATTACCAAATCTCCGGAACGATGAGGATCCGTATGGACGACGGGACAGAGGTGGAGTGCAAGGCAGGTGACGTGGCAATCATACCCCCGGGACACGATGCGTGGGTCGTGGGAAATGAGCCCGTGATCGGGGTCGATTTCCAAGGTATGCGCAATTACGCGAAGGAGGCGACGGGCCAATCGGCACAAGCACGCGCTTGACGCCACTCCCACCCGTTCGTCAAATCAAGAAGGTGTGGAAGAGCATCCCGACCATTGAAGGGGCCGGCGTGCGCTTAAAGCGGGTCTTCGGCTTCCACGAAGTGCCCCAGCTGGATCCGTTCCTCCTGCTCGACTGCTTCCATTCCGATAACCGGGACGATTACGTGCGCGGCTTCCCCTGGCATCCGCACCGAGGCATCGAAACCATCACCTATGTGCTCGATGGCGATGTGGAGCATCAGGACAGCATGGGCAATAAGGGGGTCATTCGCTCGGGCGACGTGCAGTGGATGACGGCGGGCAGCGGGATCGTCCACCAAGAGATGCCGCAGGGAGACGCCAAAGGACGGATGTGGGGTTTCCAGCTCTGGGCCAATCTTCCCCGGCGCCAGAAGATGATGGACCCACGCTACCGGGAGGTGACCGCGCAGCAGATTCCGGTGGTGAAGACGGCCGAGGGGGCGACGGTGCGGATCATCTGCGGCCAGATGGGCGGCGTGCAGGGCCCGGTTCGGGAGATCGTCACCGACCCGGAATATCTGGACGTCTCCCTGCCGGCAGGAAAGTCTTTCACACACGTGATCAAGACTGGCTACACTGTCTTCGCCTACGTCATCGAGGGGGAAGGGTATTTCGACCCGGGCCGCGATCCCTTCAACCGCGAGTCCGCCGGCGAAAATTACTTCGACATGAAGCCCTCCTGCGCCTGCGGGGAAGGGACCATCGCCCTCTACGAAACCGGCGGGGATACCGTTCTCGTGACTGCCGACAAGAAACCGGTCCGCTTTCTGCTTGTTTCCGGGAAACCGCTGAAGGAGCCGGTGGCCTGGTACGGCCCGATCGTCATGAACACCCAGCAGGAACTGCGGACCGCCTTCCAGGAATTCCAAGCGGGCATGTTCATCAAGGGCGCGGTGCTGAAATAGGGAGTCAGCTCACCGCCCTCGCAGGAATCCGCCGGATGCTCCTGCTTTTTGCTAGTTCTTGACCCTCGTGATATAAGCCCCGTCCATCACCACCCTTGTTGTTTGATGTCGCCGTTGATGAAGAGCACATTATAATGGAGAGTCGTGAATCCATGCATTTACTGGGTTGGAGGATTTAACATGAAAACTCGAAAGCTGATCTTGTTTCGTTTGGGACGCACGATCGCCCTGCTAGGTCTCTTTGCCCTCTGGGGTGCCCCGGTGTTCGCCGATCTTGTTCCGCAGCCGAACAATAAACGTTCCTCCCTTGTCGATAACAACCGGCAGGGCATCCGGGACAATGAATTCGCGGCCATGATCAAGAGTCTCCTGATCAAGAACGGCCAGAACAATACCCGGGACGCCAAGTTTCTTTTCCAGCAATGCTTCGGCGGCGGGATGCTTGACAACATCCAGGCAGCACTAGGCAACACGGTGAAATGGGTCGGCGGCTCCGCGGCGAGGCACGACGAGGTCGCTCACGCGTTTGCAGGAGGCACCTTCGCCATCGGCTACTGGACCCAGGCGCTCGCCCCGGAGATGAACAAGGACCAAACCCTCCTCACCGGGATTGACAATGCGAACAAGGCGATCAAACCGGTAAAGGAAACGGGCCAGTCGATCTCTGCCAACAACGGAAGCACCATTACCCTCAAAGATCCTGGAGCGGCGTCGCACCACGCGATCCTTTGGGGCGGGCAGGCCGATTCCGGGGCCCACACGACGAATATCGAGCGGATTCGCCAGGCGCTGATCAATCAATGGGGCCCGACCGGGCAGAATGTCACCATTACGACGCTGTTCCGTGACGGCCAGAAGGACTTCAAGGGCGACAAGCTGCCTGCCGAATGGAACGCCAAGGCCGCCACGAAGGCGAACCTGCAGCAGGCGTTTACGGATCTCGCCGGCAAGATGAATCCCAATGAGCAGTTTCTCTTTTATTCAACCGGCCATGGAAGTCTCACGACGGCATTACTGGATGCGCCGAAACAGATTCCGGGCCAAACTGTGGATGTGGAGTTTTTTGATCTGTTTCCGGGAGAGTTGGAGGGGATGGCGTTCCAACTGGATAACGAGCCGATGCTGTCCCTGAGCTATTCGGAGCTGATCGACCCGGCTGGGGTCTATTTCAACAACTCCTTTCTCGGCACATTGGATCCCGGCTTCAGCTTCAGAGAGTTTTTGGTCCCAGAATATCTCATCGGCCTGCAGAATGAGGTTCGGATCGATAATTTCTCGGGACACGATTTCCTTCTGGAGGGCAAAGAGTTCTACACGGGCGCCATCGATCTGGTTATTGTCCCGGAACCCGGGAGTTTCCTGCTCTTTACCGTGGGCATCATAGGATTGGGTTTCAAGCTGCGTCCAAGAAGACGGCAAGGAGTTCCCTAAGAGATCATCGGAATACTCGGGAAAGGTAAATAAAATTTGATAACGAATTGTACGCTAGTATAAGGAGACAGGAATGTGTAGCGGAGAACAGAGGAGAAGCACATGAAGAAAGGGATGTTGGTGCTGGGTGCGTCAATTGTGGTGGTGGTATTTGCCTACACAGCAAGAGCGGCGCAGGGGATCAAGGAGGGCCAATGGTCCATCACCACGGTCATCCAGGTCGACGGGATGGGGGATGAGGCCGCGAAAGCGACGAAGGAAATGGAAAAGATGTCGCCGGAAGACCGAGCCATGATGCAACAAATGATGGGCGGGATGAACATCGGGGTCCGCGGCCAGGGCATGGGAATGACGACGAAGTCCTCGCAGTGCATTACCAATGACAATCCGGTCCCTAGGTGGGACGAGCAGAAAGATTGCCAGGAAGCCCATTCGATCAATGGCAATACCGTTCAGTTCG
>JAHFFF010000065.1 GCA_023248095.1 Candidatus Omnitrophota bacterium
TGGCCCTCGGGGAGATTCTCGCAGGGGGTCCCCTCCCTCTCATACAGGTACGGCACCGCATCCAACCGCAGGCCGTCCACCCCGAGAGCCAACCAGAAATCGGCCGCATCCAGAATCGCCTCCCGTACCGAGGGATTATCATAGTTCAGATCCGGCTGATGCGAGTAAAAGCGGTGCCAGTAATACGCCTTCGCGACAGGATCCCACGCCCAGTTGGATTTTTCGAAATCCTTGAAGATGATGCGGGCCTGGCTGTACTTATCGGGATTGGCGCTCCAGACGTAGAAATCCCGCTCCGCCGACCCGGGCTTGGCCCGCCGCGCCCGCTGAAACCACGGGTGCTGATCGGAGGTGTGGTTGAGCACCAGCTCCGTCATGACCCGCAGGCCCCGCCGGTGCGCCTCCTTGAGAAACCGCTTGAAGTCGGCGAGCGTCCCGTAGATCGGGTGGATCCCCTTGTAGTCGGAGATGTCGTACCCATCGTCCTTGAGGGGAGAGGGATAGAACGGCAATAACCACAGGGCCGTGATCCCCAAGTTCTGCAGGTAATCAAGCCGTTGGATGAGCCCCTCGAAATCCCCGATCCCATCGCCGTTCGCATCGCAAAAGGCGCGCACATGCAGCTCGTAGAGGATGGCGTTCTTGTACCAAAGCGGGTCATTCACTATTGCCTCACGCGGAAGATATGGGCAGGCGTTCTGTCGGGATCCAACTCCACAAAATTCTTTCCGCCCTTCCAGGAGTAGGAGGCCTGGTTCAAGAGATCCTCCACCTGGTAAGAGCGGGAGGGATCCACTCCCAGCGCCTCCAGCGAAAGCTCCACAGATCCGGCCTGCTTCCGACTCGGATCCAGGTTGACCACCACCAGGATGGCGCCGCTCGACCCCTGAGACCGCTTGCTGTAACAGAGCAGCTGATCGTTGCTCACCGAATGGAACGCCAATCCATCATCCCTCTGCAAGGCGGGATTCTCCTTCCGGATCCGGTTGACCCGGCCGATGAGATCCTTCAGGCTGTCCGGCCTTTGAATATCCCATCGCTTCAGCTCATACTTCTCCGAGTCCAGATACTCCTCGCTTCCCGGCTCCCGGGGCTTGTTCTCGCACAGCTCAAAGGCCGGCCCGTAGATCCCGTAGCTCGCCCCCAAGGTAGCGGCCAGCACCAGCCGAACCCGAAAGGCCGCAGGCCCGCCGGACTGAAGATACCCGGTCAGGATGTCCGGCGTGTTCGGCCAAAGATTGGGCCGGAAAAACTCCCGCATGGGCGAATGCGTCAGCTCCGTGAAATAGTCGGTCAACTCCCAGCGCGTGTTGCGCCATGCGAAGTAGGTGTAGGATTGGGTGAAGCCCAGCTTGGCCAGGCGGATCATGATCTTCGGCCGGGTAAAGGCCTCCGAGAGCAGGATCAGATCCGGATGATCCCTTTTCAGCTCCGTGATCAGCCACTCCCAGAAATCGAACGGCTTGGTGTGGGGATTGTCCACGCGGAAGATCCGGACCCCCTGCTTGATCCAGAACAGGAAGATCCCCTTCATCTCCTCCCACAACGGGCGCCACCGGGGGGACTCGAAATCGAACGGAACGATGTCCTCGTATTTCTTGGGGGGGTTCTCGGCGTGCTGGATCGTGCCGTCCGGGCGCCGGCGGAACCACTCCACATGCTCCCGCAGGGTGGGGTGGTCCGGCGAGCACTGCAGCGCTATGTCCAACGCCACCTCCAAACCAAACTCCTTCGCCTTGGCCAGCAGCCGGCGAAAATCCTCCAGGGTTCCCAATTCCGGATGGACCGCCTTGTGCCCTCCTTCCCTCGCCCCGATCGCCCAGGGAGATCCCGGGTCGCCGGGACCCGCAGCAAGCGCATTGTTCTTCCCCTTGCGTTGCGTTCGAGCAACCGGATGAATGGGCGGCAGGTAAAGAACGTCAAACCCGAGAGAGGAGATGTACGGCAGCCATCCCTCCAGATCCCGGAAGGTGCCGTGCCGGCCGGGCTGTGCGGAACAGGAACGGGGGAAGATTTCATACCAGGCGCTGAAGCGGGCCTTCTCCCGGTCCACGGTGATCCGAAGCTCCTGATCGTACCGGGTGGCGGAACCCCGCTTCGGCGGGATCCATCCCTCCAGGGTGTACCGGTAGGTCCCCACTCGATCGACGGTGAACTGCCCGCGCCAGCGGTCGTTCCCCACCGATTCCAGGGACAGCTCCTTCCACTCGCGATCCTGCTCATGCCGGATCAGCAATACGCCGGCGACAGGATCATGCCCGTCGGCGAAGAGATCGGCCTCCACGACCACCACGTCACCGACTATCCGCTTGATCGGAAACCGCCCGCCCTCTACCTGCGGCGTCACCCCCTCAATGACGACTCGGTGGACCTTCAATGCTTGAAGTAGTCCGGCTCGTTTCCCTTCTTCCATTTGATGTTGCACCCGATGCTCGGCTTCTGGTCCGCGCTCACCGGCCTGCCGGCCAAGACCGCGTCGATCGCCGCCCTCAGGTCCCGCCCGTTCACCGGCTTGCCGTTCCCCGGCCGGCTGTCATCCATCTGCCCGCGGTAAACGAGCCGCTGGTCCTGATCGAACAGGAAGAAATCGGGCGTGCAGGCAGCGGAATATGCCCTGGCAACCTCTTGGCTTTCGTCGTAGCAGAATGGAAAGGAAAACCCGAGCTCCTTCGCCATCTCCTTCAGTTTCTCCGGCTTATCGTCCGGATAATTCTCGGCATCGTTGGAACTGATGGCCACGATCCCCAGATTCTTTGCGGCGTACTCCTTGCCCAGCCGCGCCAGCTCTTCCTTCACATGCTGCACGTACGGGCAGTGCTGGCAGATGAACATGACCAACAGCCCCTTCTTTCCGGAGAAACTGTTCAGCGAAATCTGCTTACCGGAAACAACGTCCTGCAAACTAAAGTCCGGCGCCTGGGTTCCCAAGCCCAACATGGTAGACGGTGTCAATGCCATCAGAATCCCTCCTTCACATTGATTTTAGCACCTTCCCGTAAGTTTTCATCATGGCGACGGTCAGCATCCGGCCCGCAGCCGCGCCATCCCGTCGGTAGGAATGGCAATGGTCCGGCGTGCAGGCGGTGCACCAGCCGGCCCCATGGATCTTCTCCTCCGGCACACCGGCCTCCATCAACTGAGAGCGGGCCGCCCCGGCCAAATCCAAGAACCTTCGGCCTCTTCTATAAACCAGATGCTGCGGAAACCATTCTTCAAACTCCGGCCCCACCTCATAACAGCAGAAACCGATCCCGGGCCCGATCGCAATCTCAACCTCCGCCCCGCCCATCGCCTTCACCAATCTCCGGGGAATCCCGGCTCGGACCCCGCGCCAACCGGCGTGGGCTGCGCCCAGCACTTTCCTGACTGGGTCAAAGGCGATGATCGGAAGGCAGTCTGCGGTCCGGACCACCAAGGCCACCTCCGGCTGGCGGGTGATCAACCCGTCGCAGCGGGAGGCCAATCGATCCGATCTCCCTTCCACCGTCTGGACCGTTGCCCCGTGGACCTGCCCCATTCCAATCACCGCCTTCGGCCGCACCCCCATCCGCTCCACCGCTCGCCGGAGGTCCCGCAGGGAAAATTCACCGGGCGGCAGCCCTCTCCGGCGTGTGGCCGTCAGGCCGGCGAATCCCCGCGCGCCCTCCAGGACGAAGCAACCTTGTTTTAGTTTCCAGTTCATCGGAAAGACAAACGGCGCCCAACTCCTTCGATGGGCGCCGCCGTGGATGATTTCCTAGACAGGTTTACTTCTTGGGTTCACAACCCTGCCGCTGGCAGGGACACAGATTAAAAACGGAAAGCAGAGCCATGGCGCCGGCAACCGCCACCAACCCGTAAACCACCTTGGACGCCGCGGTCCCCTCCCCCAGCAGCCCTGTGACCAAATTCCGATGCAGGAACGTGACCAACCCCCAGTTGAGTGCGCCAATTCCAGCCAGAACCGCCACAATCTTGCAGCCTATGCATTTCTTTCCACCTGTCATCGCTGTTCCTCCTTTTTTTCAAACCTCAACGCCCCTGAATTGATGCAATAGCGCAGCCCCGTCGGGGCCGGGCCATCCTCGAAGACGTGTCCCTGATGGCCGCCGCACCGCGCGCAGAGGACCTCGGTCCGGGTCACGAACCAGCTGCGATCCTCGTGCGTCTGTATCTTCTCCGGTGAAACCGGCTTCCAAAAACTGGGCCAGCCGGTGCCGGAATCAAACTTCGCGTCTGATCCAAAGAGCTCATTCCCGCAGGCGGTACACCGGTAGATACCCTTCTCCTTGGTATTCCAGTAAGCGCCGGAGAAGGCCCTCTCGGTTCCCTTCTGTCGAAGGATGCGGAACTGCTCCGGTGTTAATTGTTTGCGCCATTCTTCATCCGTTTTCATGATCTTCTCGCTTTGCGATGCCGGAGGGGCACATTCCCCCCGGCCGGGAGAACAGCACAGCACCAACAGGCCAATGAGAAACCATCGCCTCACACTCCCCTCCTCATCCCTTCTTTAGGAACGGGCTGGGACGGGCTTTTCATTCAGCCGTTCGAGCAATGCCCTCTGCTCATCGACAAGCTGAGGAGGCAATCGCTCTCCGAACTTGCCGAAAAATTCCGACTGCTTTTGGGCCGCATCCACCCACCCCGGCCGGTCCACGGAGAGCAGAATCTTCCATTCCTTCTCGGAGAGGGACAGCTCCTTCCCCTCCAGCGCATCCACCGTGGGCAGGTATCCCACCGGCGTCTTGACCGCATCCCCTTGATTCTGGCACCGGTCGATCATCCACTTCAGCACGCGGATATTCTCGCTGAAACCGGGCCAGACAAATTTCCCCTGTTCATCCAAGCGAAACCAGTTCACCCGGAAGATCTTGGGGGGACGGGTCAGTCGCTGTCCCATCTTCAGCCAGTGGTTGAAGTAGTCCGCCATGTTGTAGCCGCAAAAGGGGAGCATCGCCATCGGATCCCTGCGGATCACCCCGGTCGCGCCCGTGGCCGCCGCGGTGGTCTCGGAGGCAAGCGTCGCCCCCAGGTAGACCCCATGCTGCCAACTAAAGGACTCCTGCACCAGCGGCACCAGCGTGGATCTCCTGCAGCCGAACAGGATCGCGGAGATGGGAACACCCTGAGGATCTTCCCAGTGAGGCGAATAGACGGGGCACTGCGTGATCGGGGTTGTGAATCGAGAGTTCGGGTGGGCCGCCTTCTGCCCGTTGCCCGGCTGCCACACCTTTCCCTGCCAATCGACGAAGCCGTCTGTGCTCGCCGGAAGGTCAAGCCCTTCCCACCAAACCGTCTTATCCGGGGCCATCGCCACATTCGTAAAGAGGGTATTCTTAGCGATGGTCCTCATCATGTTCGGATTGGTCTTCATGCTGGTGCCGGGAGCCACCCCAAAGAAACCGGCCTCCGGATTGATCGCGTACAGGCGCCCGTCGGCCCCGATCCTCAACCAGGCGATGTCATCTCCGATGCACCAAACCCGGTACCCTTTGTATTTCGCGGGAGGCTGCAGCATCGCCAGGTTCGTCTTTCCGCAGGCAGAGGGAAGCGCCCCAGCCACGTAGGAAACCTTCCCCTTCGGGTCCTCAATCCCCAGGATGAACATATGCTCCGCGAGCCACCCCTCCCGGTTCCCCAGCCAGCTGGCGATCCGGAGCGCGAAGCATTTCTTGCTCAGAAGCGCATTCCCGCCGTAGCCGGAATTCACGCTGTAAACGGTTTGATCCTGAGGAAAATGGCAGATGTACCGGTGCTGCGGATCGAGCGTCCCGAGGGAATGGAGGCACTTGACGAAATCGGCGGAATTCCCCAGCTGCTCCAAGGCCACGGCCCCCATCCGGGTCATGATCTTTATGTTGATAGCCACATAAACGCTGTCGGTCAGCTGGATCCCGACCCTGCTGAATGCGGAACCTTTCGGCCCCATGAGGAACGGCACAACGTACATGGCCCTTCCCCGCATGGCCCCATCAAACAGCTTGTTCAGCGTGGAGTACGCCTCGTCCGGCGCAATCCAGTTGTTGTTGGGCCCGGCCTCCTCCTTGCCCGACGTGCAAACATAAGTGCACTGCTCGGTCCTGGCCACATCGTTGGGATGGGAGCGGTGCAGATAACACCCCGGATGCCTTTCCGAGTTGAGCGGAATCAGCTGGCCCCCCTTCACCGCCTCAGCCAGCAATTGCCGGTACTCCTCCTCGGAGCCGTTCAGCCAGACAACCCGCTCCGGCTTTGTCAGCTGCGCAGTCTTGTTGACCCACGCTAGAACCGCAGAATTCTCAACTCCCACGAATCGTCACCTCCGCTGATATTCTTACATGTAATCGCGCCATCTTCTACCTCAAACTCGAGCACCCCAGTCCTTATAGGGGATGGACCAGCTGGCCGAGCTGTTCGGTCAACCGGCCATGTTCGTGATAATCCACCGGCACATCGATGACGCTCGGAACGGATTGACGGAAGGCCTCCGCTAAAATCCTCTTCAGATCCCTTGCCGCCTCCACCCGGTATCCTTTGGCCCCGAAGGATTGGGCCAGCTTCACAAAATCCGGGTTGTCGAAGGTCACGCCGAAGCTCCGCCCGAATCTCGCCTGCTGTTTCCAGTCGATGAGCCTGTAGCCGCCGTCGTTGAAGATGAGGAAGACCGGGTTGGTCTTGAACCGGACGGCCGTTTCCAATTCCTGAACGTTCATGAGGAATCCGCCGTCTCCGCAGACGGCCACGACGGGCCGCTCGGGGTCCACCAGCTTCGCCGCAATGGCCCCGGGCAGCGCAATGCCCATGGCGGCAAAACCGTTGGAGATCAGCACCGTGTTGGGCTCGTACGGCAGGAACATCCTTGCGATCCACAGCTTGTGGGCGCCCACATCACTGATGATCAGGTCGTGCCGCCCGCACGCCTCCCGAAGATCATGCAGGATGCGCTGGGGCTTCATGGGCACGGCCTCATGCTGCGCAAAGCGGTTCAGATCCTCCAGGATGTACTGGCGGAGCTTCCGGGGAGCGGCCAGACGCTTCGCGCGGTGGATCATGGGCCGCAGCAACTCCAGAGTTTCCCGGATATCGGCGACGATTTCGACCGCCGGCTGGTAGGCGGCATCCACCTCGCTGGAGGTAAAGTCGATGTGGACAATCTGCTTGTCCTTGGCCGGGTTCCAGATCGACGGCGCATATTCCGCGAAATCGTAGCCCACCGCAACGACCAAATCCGCCTCATCGAAACCGCAATTCACGTAATCGTGGGCCTGCAGGCCGATCGACAAGAGGGACAACTCGTAATCCCACGGAACGACCCCCTTCGCCATGAAGGTGTTCGCCACGGGGATGCCTGTCGCCTGGGAGAAACTCAAAAGTTCCGCCGATGCCTGCCCGCGGATGACCCCGTTCCCTGCCAGGATGATCGGCTGGGCAGCCGCATCGATCAGCTCCGCCGCCTTTGTTAAGGAAGGACGGTCGGGCGAAGGCCGGCGCGCCCGTTCCGGCTCCAGCGGCTTGCCGTCCGCCTGTGCCTCGGCCACATCTTCCGGAAGCTCGATGTGGCAAGCGCCCGGCTTCTCCGCCTGCGCGATCTTGAAGGCCTTGCGGACCACCTCGGGAATCACGGAAGGCTGTTCAATCCGGGTGTTCCATTTCGTGATCGTACGGAACATCCCGACCACATCGATGGCCTGATGGAATTCCTTGTGGAGTTGCTGCAAGGCAACCTGAGCGGTGATGGCCACCAGCGGAGCCCGGTCCAGGAACGCATCGGCCACCCCGGTCACCAAATTGGTAGCTCCCGGTCCCAAGGTGCTCAGGCAAACACCCGCCTTCCCGGTCAACCGGCCGTAGAGGTCCGCCATAAAGGCCGCCGCCTGCTCATGGCGCACCGAGATGAAGCGAATGGGGGAATCGGCCAAGGCGTCCATAAGCTCCAGGTTCTCCTCACCCGGCAACCCGAAAACGAACTGCACCCCTTCTCGTTCCAGACACTCGATGAAAAGCCGGGCCGCCTTCTTGCTCATCGCTCCTCCTTGACCTTTTCGAAAATCATGGTACCATTGTGTTTCCCCGATAGGCAACCCGCACTACTCTGTCTTAAACAACAAGGAGCCGAGAATCTATGCGAGAAACTGCATCCTCTTTCCTGTGCGAAGAAGTCCGCAGACACCTGGTGGCCTATGGGCGGGGCAAGCTTTCCCTGCCGAGCACGCAACAAGTTTACGCTCATTTGTCCCGGTGCAGTTCCTGCCAGACGGCTCACGGGCAATCCCTGCAAGCGGGCGCATCAGGCGTGGGGTCCCGCACGCTGCGGGCCGGAGCCTTGGCGACGTTAGGCACGGCGCTTGTTTTCCTTTATGGCATGTACCTCCCCAGTCTGCAAACCTCCGCATCCTCCTCTGCCCCTGTTCATGTCGCGTATTCCGCTCATGCACCGATCAGCGGCTTTGTAGGAAAACCGGGAGGAGGATACTATCTTCGGCTGCACGCCGCAGACCCCACGGCAGCCGAAGGAACGATCACGCGAATCCTGGCGGAATGCCCGGTACTGAAAGCGAAGGGACCTTATGCCGGCCGCTACTGCATCCGGGCGACCCCAAAACAGCTGACGGTCCTGATGAACCGGCTGACGGAACTGGGAGAATCAGAAACGATTCAGGTCGATACCCGGCCCTGGTGGTTCGAGGATTTCTCCGAAGACCCGAACGCCTGTTCGGTCATGCTGGATCTGCTTCCGCCGCGGCAGAGGTAACGGGCGGATCTATTCGTAACGAAGGGCCTCGATCGGATT
>JAHFFF010000066.1:0-1654 GCA_023248095.1 Candidatus Omnitrophota bacterium
TGTGGAGGCGATCCGGCTTCGAGCCGCAGCCGGCCTGGATTATAAAGAGCCGACGGTTGCTCCGAGGCCGCGGGTGGGAGCCGAATATTTCGCACAGCAGGGTGGTACGGACCGATCTGCTTTCGAGCTGGCGGCGCAGGGGTACGTCAAGCAAGCTGAGGTGCCGGAGGCGGTTGAGCGGGCGGGCGGTGAATTGGTGCTGGATGCTGCCGCTGCAAGTCTGCTCGCTGGGCGGCCGGCTCTGGGCGGAGTGCTGGTCAGAACCGGGCGGCCGGCTGCTCCCGAGCAGGCCAATTTCCTGATCTGGGCTGACAGCGACCTGCCCGTGCCGGAAGAGCTGAAGGGGCGGACCGTCTTTGTCGGACATCATTGGGCAGATCTCCTCGGACAGATCCCAGCCACTGGGCAGGGTGATCTCATCCTCGTCGAGAAGGGTGCGGATGGAGTGACCGCTTCGGAAGTGGAGACCGCCCTGGCGTCGGTCTTTCCAACGGGGCGGACCGCCCGGGCGGTTCTGGCCACTCCTGCAGAGATGACGGTTGTATCCGCAGCCGGCTTGGAGGCCTTGAGGATTCGGTCGGATCTTCCTCGAGTCGTGGTGCTTAACGTTGCGGCCGGCTTGGAAAGCGAGTCCGGAGCAACCTACACGCTGATCCTAGCGATGTAAGGAAGGGAAGACTGGATGAGGGCACGCTTTTATCTGCGGCTGACAACCGTCACACTGCTGGCGTGCACCCCGCAGGGCACACTCTCTCTCCCTGCATCGGGCACTTCCCACACAGGTACCCTGCGCGTTCCTGCCTCTTACGAGAGCTACACCCGGGCTGGCCTGGAGGAGCATCTGGGCCGGGTTGAACCGCTGAAGATGACGATTCCCGAGTTCGGCCCGCGATTGGCGGTACAGGTGGCGGCGCACAGCGTGCGGGGAGGGCGGAAGGTCAACGCCGATTTCTCCAAAGTGGCGAGAATTGGACCGTCCCTTGTCGTGATGGTGGCCGACGGAGTGGGGGACCACGAGCTGGCCCGGGAGGCCAGCCGCGATGCGGTCGAGGGTTTGGAGCGGTTGCTCCGCCAGGAGCCCGGCTTCGAGAGAGTCCTGAAAGAATTTCAGGGTGAGTCGGATCTGGTTCAGAAACAGAAGGCCAGCGAAATCGGCGATTTCCTGCAGACGCAGTTCCGGGAGATGAATCGGCAGATCATCCGTTCGAATCCCATGCCGACAAAGGAGAAGGACTCGGTCAAGCAGACGACGCTTCTCGTTGCCGTCATCCTGCCCGAGGCGCTATTCGTCGCCCGCATCGGGGACAGCCGGCCCTATCTGCGGGGAGAAAAACTGTGGCTGCTGACTAGGGATCAGAAATCGACCTGGAACGAGAATCAGATGAGAGAGCTGATGGCTCAGGGTATACAGCAGGAGGATCTGAATTTGGCGGCGGCCCGCCTTCTTCATCATCGCAAGAGCATGATCGAGGGTTACCTCGGGGTGGGGGGAGCCCCTCTTCCGGCCAGCGTTGAGTGGGAGTATCTCAGGCGCGGTGACCGGGTCGTGCTGATGACTGACGGCGTCTACGACCAGTTCCAGCGGCATGAGGAGATGGAGGCCATTCTCAATCAGAATCTGTCCGCGGATGAGTTGCGCCGGCAGCTCCTCGGC
>JAHFFF010000066.1:1664-8742 GCA_023248095.1 Candidatus Omnitrophota bacterium
GGCCATTCTCAGGCCGGCGGAGGAAGGGGGACAACCGGACGGTCGTGGTGGTGGAGGTTCAGGGGGTCCGTTCTCAACGGCTGGCCGGTTTGGAGGAATTCGGGTTGGGTGTCCCTGAGCTGGAGAGGCAGATGAGGGAGGATCCTACCTCCAATGCATGGCATGCAGCTTTCTTCAAAGCAATGCCGGAAGATCACAATTTCTATTGGTGGTTTGCTTCTGCTTTGGGATTTATCCGTAAGAATCCGGAGGTTGTTACTCGCGATTTTCTCGAGGGTTTGGCGGAGACCATTTCCAATCCGAGGTTCACTCGGTTTCACCGGCATGCGGCCTTCTGGCTTCTGGAGACGTTAGCCTCGGACCGACTGGAGCCACCTCCACTCGGAAGAATTCTGCCCCAATATGAGGTCCTGATGTCCGAAGCCAGACTGCGCTTGACCTCGAAAAACGATCCAGAAGATCAGGCGGTGATCCGTGAGATCCTTGGAGAAGACGGGATCGAGGTGCTAAAGCTCGTTCTGGCTCTCCGTCAGGGCAAGGTTGCAGCAACCTATCAGGCTACTCTTCGGATGCCGGGGTTGCTTGAGCCTCAGGAGCGTGCGGTCAAGCTGATCTATCCGATTCTGACAGGATCGCCGGAGTATCCGAGCAGATTCTTTGGGGCGTTTGCCGAGTTGGATACGGAGGATGTTGAAAAGGGGCTTGCCCAAAGGGTGGAGGTTGAGAGGAAAGCGGGACTCTGGATGGCCCGCCTCGATTTCTGGAGGAAAAAACCTCTGGCGTACCAGCACCCCATTCTGCCGCCCGTTTCCTACGCCACCATGCCCAGAGCTTGGGATGTGGGGATGGTGCAACAGAGGCCCTACGTGATTGTTGAAGAGTGGGTGCCCGGGATCGATCTGCAATTCTATCTAGACGGTCAGGAACCTAGGGTTGAAGAGGCAACGCAAGCTGCCATCGCTGCGTATCGGAACATTTGGAAAAACGCGGATGGAATCGTGCCGACCGATATCAAACCGGCCAATGTGGTGGTCTTCCAAGACGGGAAAGAATTGAAGGCGAAGGTGGTGGACCTTCCTGAATTTGTTCCGGCGGATGAAGCAAAGCTTAATCGGTTGTTGGAGGTGCTTTCGGGCCTGGAGGAAGCGCCCAAGGTTCTGGATGGGGAGGCGGCTTCGGATTTTGCGCTGCAGGAGGTTGCGGTGAATCCGGCGATGTTGGCGGCTCAGCGGTACGTGGTTCGTGGGGAGGTCCAGCATGCGCTGGATGCCGGCGGTGGGATGTTGCGGTTGTCGCCGGAGATCACTGCCCAACTCTCCGGCGTGCGGAACGCGGTGGCGGGTGTGCTCACCCGGGCGGATTCCGGACTGCGGCGTGCGCCGTCGGGCCTGATTCTCTTCGACAGCGATCTGCGCAACGGGGAGCTGGATCGGCTGGCCGATCTGGGGCTGATCAACCTGATCAAGCCGGGATCGAGAGCGCAGGACATTCTTGACGCCATGCCGGCTCTTCAGATGAGGCGAGGTGACCTGGCCGTTTTTCAGAGCGATGAGGAAGTCACCTCGCAACTGAGCCGTCTGCATGAACGGGTGACTGCGACGCTGGGGCGGTCCTCGGATCTCCCGTTGTCTGTGGTCGGTTCAGGCGAAGAGGTGTCGGCTCTCCCCGGAGTGGTCTTCCGGGATCTTGCGGAAGATGATGAGCTTCCGAGGGTGGTATCCTTGGGGCTGAGGTTGAAGTTTCGCGACCAGTTCAACCAGGAGTACAGCTTGATCGTATTCACGCAGGTTTAATGGTGGTATCCTGGTGATCTTCCATGAGCAGAGGTAACTCCACAAGAGTTGTTCTGGGCGGCATGATTGCCTTGGCGCTGGCTGCCATCTGGTGGGCCGCTTTTCGACCGGTGCCTATCTCAATTCCGACGCCATCGGCACCTGCTCCAGGCTCCTCCTCGCCAGGTCCTTCGGTTCCTACTCCGCCTACCCCTCCCTCTGCCGAGAAGGAGGAGGGGAAGGGTGAAACGGCTGAGGGGAAGCCCCCAACCATCCTGGTGGACGATTTCGAGACCGGGCAGACGCAGGGAATTTTCGGCGAGCGGAAAAACCGACTGGATGCCTTTCAGGGCACCTGGGCCCGGCGCCCTTCCTATACTGTGATCACCAAGGTGCTGGATACCCGGCCGGGCATGGTGGGCAACTCCCTCAGGATCGAGTACAGCAAGGTCGGCGGTTGGTGCGGTTGGTACACCCTGCTCAACGGGATAGACGTTTCCAGGCACAACTGCCTGACCTTTTGGGTCAAGGGAGAGCATGGCGGGGAGCGGTTTGACATCGGCTTGGCCGACGACCGGATGCAGGACCTTCAGATCGACGCGGTCTACGTGGGATCTATCGCCGCCTTCCTGCCTCAGGGGGTGACGGCGGAATGGCAGCAGGTGAAGATCCCGCTGCAGAGCCTGCGCTCGGACCTGAATCTGACCCGGATGGGATCGCTGGTCCTTTGGTTCCGTTATGAGGGCCATGGCGCGATCCAGATCGACGACGTGGCCTTTTCCTACGACGCCGAGGTGGAAAATTTCCAGAAGGAGAATGCCCCTCGGGCGAAGGCCGATTCCCGCGCAATCCGATCGACCTGGATCTGGAAGTACGATCCGGTGAACAGCATGGACACCCGCAAAGAGCTGTTTGACCTGTGCGATCGGACGGCCATGCGCCGTTTCTTCATTTATCTGGGGGAGGATCCGATCACGCACGACTCCAAGGATGCCCAGAACAGGCTGGCCGGATTCCTGCGGGAGTGCCACGAGCGAAAGATTGAGGTTCATGCCCTTCAGGGCAATCCCCTCTGGGCGCTCAAGCCTTACCATCCGAAGGTCTTGGCCTGGATCGACGGATACCTGCAGTTCAATCGGGACCGTCCCGTCGAGGATCGGATGGATGGGATCAGCATGGACATCGAGCCGTACCTGACGCAGGAGTGGGAGACCGGCGACCGAGAGAAGTTGAAGGAGGAGTTCCTGGAGCTGCTGGCCCAGTGCCGGCAGTTGGTCGACAAGGAGAATGCGGCGGCAGGTCCCGTGAGCCGCCCCTGGGCCGAGGGGCCCACCGCCTCCAAGCCGTTTGTGATGGGATTGGCCATCCCCCTGTTCTACAACCGGGAGCCGGAAATGGAGGAGAAGCTTCTCGGCTACCTGGACTACGCTGCGCTTATGGATTACTACGACTCGGCGCGGGATATCATCGAGCAGGGCAAGCCTCACATCGAGCTGGCCAACAAGATCGGAGTTCAGTTGGTGGTCGGTGTGGAGACGCAGGACCTGGTGCAGATGAACCAGGGCAAGCGCCGGAACACCTTTGTGGAAGAGGGATGGGAAGAGATGGAGCGTGAGTTGTCCAAGGTGACGGAGGCCTTTGCCCAGGAGAAGAGCTTCTCCGGCCTGGCAATCCATTGCTACGACAGTTACCGCCTCATGCAGCGGGGCCGCAACGTGCCGACGCATGAACGGTCGGCCAAGATCCCCGCGATGCAAGCCTCAAGACGGGAGAAGCCGTTGACCATCGACGGGGATCTCTCTGACTGGACGGATGCCGTTTGGAACAAGGTCGATGATAAGAAGCAGGTGGTGTACGGCGTCGGGGCCTGGGGATGGGGGCAAGACATGTCCTTCAAGTATGCGGTGGAATGGGAGCCCAAGGCCATTTTGTTGGCCATCGAAGTCACCGACAATGTGTTGGTTCAAGAGAAGCGGGGCGCCGACATGTGGGAAGGGGACCACTTTGAGGTTTGGGTGGATGCGGACCTGGAAGGGGATTACAACGAGGCCGTCAACTCCGCGGATGATTTCCAGGTCGGGATCAGCCCGGGCAACTTCAAGGATCTTCCGCCCGAGGTGCATGTTTGGGTCCCATCGGTGGATGCGGGCTCCATTCGCCAGGTTGAGCTGGCCGCGCGCCAGAAGCCCAACGGCTACACTCTCGAGGTCCGTCTACCGACCTCCTTCCTCTTCCAGAACATCACCAAACGAGTGGGAGTGGAGCCGACGGGTTCACCGGCGCTCAAGCGGATCACCCCTGCGCAGCTGGCCCTTCAGAATGGGGTGTTGACCTCCGGGGAGATGAAGGCTGGTTTCCGAATGGGGCTGATGCTGGATGGATCCGACTGCGATGCGGCCCGTCAGCCCCAGAAATGTCTGCTCTCGACCTCTCCGGAAAGACAGTGGGGCGACCCCACCACCTTCAACATCGTGGAGCTGAAATGAGAGGGGGTCAGGTCTTGCATTGCAACATTCGATGTGTGATTGCAAGACCTGACCCCATTTTGTTTCCGACAGGATCCCGGCGATTGGTTCGCATTCTTGCTTTCATGATGATCCTACTGTTGTTCGTTGCGCATGATGCGAGACCCCGTGTCGTCTACGCGGAGCCGGTGGCGCTGAAGGATGTTCCGCCGCCTCGGACGGATCAGGGGATTGCCTTGAAGGATGTTCCGCCGCTTCCGGAAGGCACCTTTCTGTTTGAGGGGGAAGCGAAATTCGGCCACCGGGGCCGGTTCGGCGGCTACGCCATGAGACCGTCCAAGTACGGCGTTTATTACGATCAGAAGATTCACATGGAAGGTTCCCCAGAGGGGATGTACGTCCGCTACCATAAAACCCCTGATCCCTCCTTTTCCGGCGCCTACGTGATTGTCTTGGGGGATCTCTCCCGCTTTTCGGCGATCTCCTTTTGGATCAAAGGGGCCAAGGGTGGGGAGGCGTTCGAGATCGGCGTGAACGATACGATCTCCAACAAGCGGGAGGATGCGGTGCTGGCAGGGTCCATTTACCGCTACCTGCCTCAGGGAATAACGACGGAGTGGCAGCAGGTGATTGTGCCCTTGGAGGATTTCTTCGGTTCCGACTTGTCCCGCATCTACAGCATCGTTTTTAACTTCAACGAAGAGGGAGATGGAACCTTTTGGATCGACCAGCTCCGGTTTCACGAGCAGCCCTTGCTGGACCGGGAGGCGGAGATTGTCTCCAAGGGGGAGCTGCTCCTGGACAACTTCGATCACAGCAATCTGAACCTCCTCGGGCGCAAGGCCAACGCCTATAAGCGTCTTCCTTCGGTCTGCGAGTTCAGCCGTGTGGAGAATACGAGGGTAGGCAAGCATGGCCGCAGCCTGCAGTTGGAGTTCGATAAGCAGGCTACCGGCTGGTGCGGCTACTACACCCTGCTCAACCAAATCGATGGGGCCTATTTCGATCTGTCCCCCTATAAGGAACTTCGCTTCTGGGTGCGGGGGGCCAAGGGGGGGGAGACCTTTGAGATCGGAATGGCGGATCGATCCTGGCTGACGATCGGGGATTCAGTCAAGGCCGGGGCTCTGGAGCAATATCTGCCCAAGGGGGTGACGACTCAGTGGCAGGAGGTGGTGATTCCGCTGTCCGATTTTGGTAAGCTGGAGTGGAGCCAGATGGGTTCCTTTGTTGTCAATTTTTACAAGCCGGGGAAGGGTGTTCTGTTTGTGGACGACCTTCGATTCATCCGAAAGAGCGACAAGGATTTATTGAACGAATGGGAGGAAACAAAATGAGGCGTTCTCTCTTGGTGTTTCGGGCGCTCGCAATGGCGGGTTTTGTCGCGACTCACGGCCTACTGCTCTCGACGGCCTTTGCGGCGACCGCGGTGATTGACGATTTTGAGGATGGGGGATCGAGCAAGGTGGGGCAGCGCTCCAACACCTACATCATGGCTCCCTCCCGTGCGCTGGCGGTCAAGACTGCCGAAGGTGCCCACGGTGGAGCCAAGGCCCTCATGCTCAAATACGACAAGAAGGACAAGGGGGGCCCCTACGACTCCGGCGGGTGGTGCGGCTATTACACGCTGCTGAAGACAGGCTCCCGATATTTTGATGCGACGGGCTACAAGTCCCTTACGCTGTGGGTGAAGGGAGCCGCCGGGGGTGAAAACTTTTCCGTCGGTTTGTCGGATCGACACTGGGACGAGGTGGGGGATTCCGTGAAGTCGGAGGAGATCGGCAAATACCTCCCATCAGGTAAACTTACTGCAGAGTGGCAAAGGGCGACCATCCCGTTGAGCACCTTTATGGTGGAGATGAAGGAGTTGGCCTCCATCGCCATTTGCTTTGAGGGTTCCCTTTTCCCGGGAGGGTCAGGCAAAGGGACGGTCTACGTGGATGATTTGAGTTTTGAATAGGAGGGCTGACCAATGAGAAAGTTCAATCTTTTACTCGCGATCCTTTGCAGCGCGGTGTGGGGTGTCCTGTCAGCCGCCGCGCTGGCGGCGCCGCTGGCGGTGGATGATTTCAACGGCGGGGAGATCAAGAACCTACTGGGCAACCGGGCCAACGTCTTCATCAAGGCTCCTTCCAAGGCGATGGTCGCTTACCGGCAAGATACGGTGAACGGCAAGAAGACGCAGGTGTTGATGATCCGCTACGAGAAGCGCAACATCGGTGGGCCCTATGATTCGGGGGGCTGGTGCGGTTATTACACGCTCCTCAAGTCACCCGCGGCGCTGGTGGCCCCTACGCCGGACAAACCGAACCCGGAACCGATGACCGATCAGTACCTGGATGGGAGCGCCTACAAGGCGATCACCTTTTGGGTGCGCGGGGAAAAGGGGGACGAGAATTTTGTCGTGGGGCTGTCTGATCGCCACTGGGACAAGATCGGCGATTCGGTTAAATCGGAGGAGATCGGCAAGTATCTGCCGGCGGGGAAACTCACCACCGAATGGCAGAAGGCCAAGATCCCCTTGGATGAGTTCTTTCTGGATTACACCCAATTGGCAGGCATCTCCATCGTTTTTGACGGGGACCTTTTCCCCGAGACTGGCCATGCGGGGGTCCTCTATATCGACGACATCGCCCTGGAGTGAGACGCGCGAGGTTGGGTGAGGCCCTGGGGCTGGTTCTGGCCGGCTTCTCGCTGCCTATCTTATTTCATTTCCTAACTCTGCCTTCGGATAGAATCCTTCCGCCTACCGGTTTAGCCCGTCCCTTGCCGGCGAGCTCACCTCGGCCTCCCGGCGCCCACCGGCCAATTCGAGCCATGTGGGTATGGAATGCCCGCGTT
>JAHFFF010000067.1 GCA_023248095.1 Candidatus Omnitrophota bacterium
GTTCTTCGCGTAGCATCGAATTGAACCACATGTTCCACCGCTTGTGCGGGCCCCCGTCAATTCCTTTGAGTTTCATCCTTGCGGACGTACTCCCCAGGTGGAGGACTTAATGGGTTACCTACGGCACCGATTCGGAACGAGCCGGCACCTAGTCCTCAACGTTTACAGCGTGGACTACCAGGGTATCTAATCCTGTTTGCTCCCCACGCTTTCGTCGCTCAGCGTCAGGTACTGTCTAGCAGGCCGCCTTCGCCACTGGTGTTCCTCCCGATATCTACAGATTTCACCCTTACACCGGGAATTCCGCCTGCCCCTCCAGTCCTCAAGCCCAGCAGTCTACCCGGGCGCTCTACGGTTGAGCCGTAGAATTTCACCGGGCACTTACCAGACCGCCTACCGACCCTTTACACCCAATGAATCCGAGCAACGCTCGCCACCTCCGTATTACCGCGGCTGCTGGCACGGAGTTGGCCGTGGCTTCCTTCGGCCGTACCGTCAACCGACCCCGTTATTCACGGGGCAGGTATTCTTCCGGCCCGACAGCGGTTTACGACCCGAAGGCCTTCATCCCGCACGCGGCGTCGCATTCTCAGGCTTTCGCCCATTGGAAAATATCCTCGACTGCAGCCTCCCGTAGGAGTCTGGGCAGTGTCTCAGTCCCAGTGTGGCTGACCACCCTCTCAGGCCAGCTACCCGTCATAGCCTTGGTAGGCCATTACCCTACCAACTAGCTGATGGGACGCGGGCTCATCCTCAAGCGCCAGGCCTTACGGTCCCCGGCTTCTCCCCCAGTCCCTTGCGGGACCGTGGGCTTATGCGGTATTAGCAACCCTTTCGGGTTGTTATCCCCCACTCGAGGGCAGATTACCCACGCGTTACTCACCCGTTTGCCGCTAGCCATCCAGTCTTCCATCCCCATCAGCCTTGCGGCTTCAAGGAACTTCAAACCAAATAGCTCGCTCGACTTGCATGCCTAAACCACGCCGCCAGCGTTCGCTCTGAGCCAGGATCAAACTCTCCATCAAGAAGAACATCTCTTAAGGGGTTTGATAGCTCTACTTCATTGCTTCGTCCACTCGAACATCGAACAAACGACAGGGTAAAGCGATCCAGGTTGTCAAAGAACCAAGGGGAAAAAACAAGGGCGTCGAAGACGACGCCCCGTCCGCCGTAGGTTCCGGCGGGGAACTCCTCTTCGGACCCTTGTTTTATTTTCTCAACGTGTCAAAGACTCGTATCAAACGAGCCTACTCCTTTCAGCAACGGTAATAGATTTACCACTCTGAAGTACATGTTGTCAAGCGTGAAGTTTTAGAGGGATCGCTCCCAGCCATTGCCGGGTTCTTCCTTAACTTGTCCATCTCTTAAGTCCAGAACGGACCGCCCGACGTGGAACATCCCCTTCGTGGTGGTAGCCCCCGAAGGTTTTCGACTTTGCCTCTTTCTCTTTTCCGATGCAAAATCCTCGTATTCGTCCAACTCCACCACGGAGTCAGGGCGTACAGTAATTTCAAAACAACGGGAGATCCAAAACCGATGCCTTCCCGGAGGATACTGCATTCCCCTCTGGAACAGGTTGACCAATTCTTTTCGGTTCATCTCCATTTCCCTCCTAGGTTTTAGCCACCTCAACCTAGGATAGCACATATTTCCATTTTTGTCAAATTAATATTCCTAATTTGGAAGTTATTTCAAGATACAATTCCATTACTACTTGAAATATTTCCATATTTATGCTAATATTTATATTAAATGGAAGGAACCTCAGTTTCAATCTTACCTATTGAATTAGGCAGTAGGCTTAGAGCTCTTCGAAAAGAGAGGGGGTTAAGTCTGGAACAATTGGCGGGGAAGAGTGGCGTAGCCCTAGCTACTCTAAGCCGCATAGAAAACGGAAAGGGTTCCGGCACCTTCCGCACTCATCAACGGATTTCCGATGCCCTTAGATTGCCGCTTCCTGAACTATATCGGGATCTGAGGCAACAAGATCCAGAAGCTATCCTGATGGATACCCGGCATGAGGAGGTGGAAACCTTTATCTACGATGAAAAGGCCTCTGCCATCTTTCTAGCCAAACAGGTGTTGGGTAGGCAGATGCTGCCGCAAATGATCACCCTTCAACCAGGGGGCAAGACAGCCCTAGAGCAATACAGTGCCGGAATCGAGCGGTGGATTTTTAGTCTGGAGGGAACAGTGGATGTGACGGTGGGAACGAAAAGCTACCGGCTCACGACGAGTGGAACCTTGTACTTCAAGGCTTCACTGGCCCACCGATTCGAAAACCAGGAACAGACAGCGGCGAAGATCATCTCGGTCACCAGCCCTGTTGCCTTTTAAGGAGGTAACCGATGAAGAAGGCATCCATCATGATCTGCGACGACGAAACAGGAGTGCGGGAATCTCTCAAGCTCATTCTGGAGGCGGACTACAACCTGTCCTACGTCACCCACGGTAGGGATGCCGTGGAGTACGTCAAGAAACACAGTCCGGACCTGGCGATCCTGGACATCAAGATGCCCCATCTCAACGGGTTAGACGCCCTCCGATCCATCAAACGGGTAAGGCCGCGCGTCAGGATCCTCATGATCACCGGCTACGAATCCAGCGATGTGGCCTCTCAGGCGATCAACCTGGGGGCAGACGATTATTTGACCAAGCCTTTCGATCGCGAGAGTGTTCGATCGAAGGTAAAAACACTCCTCGAGCGCTCCGAATAACTTGGTTTGTTTTTGTGGTAAGCTTACCCTTGTGGGAACGGTTCTGTGCCTATTCGACTAACGCTGCGGTTTAGGATCATCAGCCTGATTGCCCTGTTTGCGATCATTCTCATTGCGGCCTTTACCGCGCTGCTGATCAACCGCCAGCTCCAGGTGATCACCGATAACAATCAGACCCGAGCCCGGATTGGAAGTTTTTCCGTCAAGGGACGTTTTGAATTGGCCCTCTTATCGACCGCCCGGTCGGGAAATACGACCGATGTATTTCAGAAGCTGATCCCGATCGTTCAAGAGGGGAAGCTGGTGGAGGACATGATTGTGGCGGATCTGAAGGGAAAGATCGTCGCAGCCGGCCTCTCCAACCTCAAAGGCACCACCCTCCAAGATAAAGACCTGGAAGGCGTCGAGTACGCCCGAAAAACCTACAACCCCAAGAGTTGGTCGTACGTCCGCGTTGAGCCCAGCGAGGTTCGCTTTTACATCCCCATCACCCTGGATGACGTTCCTCAATATGTCACTATCCTTCGCTATTCCCTGGGGAACATGCAGGACGCAATCCGGCAGGTTTCAAAGCTCTGTATCTTGGTAGCCGTCGTGGTCATCACCGCGGTCAGCCTCTTGTGCTTCTTGCTCACCCGTTCGATCCTGGGGCCTATTCAGATTCTGAACGAGGCCACTCAAAATATCGCCGCCGGGAACTTGACCCAGCAGGTGGAGGTAACCACCGACGACGAGCTTGGGGAGCTGGCGGAAACCTTCAACAACATGGGCCAGTCTCTCGTAGCGATGAGGGCCCGCGCGGAAAACGCCAACCCCTTGACCAAACTGCCGGGAAACAACATGATCCATGAGGCAATCGAGAAGCGGATCAAGGAAAAGAAGAAGTTCGTGGCGGTCTACTCGGACCTGGACAACTTCAAGGCCTTCAACGACAAGTATGGGATCGGAGCGGGCGACCAGGCGATCAAATTAACAGCACAGATCATGAAGGAGGCTATGCGGAAGGGAGCACCCGGCGATTTCCTGGGTCATGAGGGAGGGGACGACTTCATCATCCTCACCACCCCCGAAAAAGGGGATGCCGTCACAGAACACATCTGCACGGAATTCGACAAGAGGGTCCGCCAGTTCTACTCGGCCGAAGACAAAGCCCAGGGATTCATCATGTCCAAGGACCGCGAGGGAAATGTGAAGCAGTTCCCCATTATGACGATCTCGCTCGCCGGCGTCGGCAATGTGGTCCGGGAGCTGACTTCTTATGCGGAGGTCACCAACATCTGCGCGGAGGTCAAGAAGAAGGCCAAGATGACCTCCAAGACTACAGGGAAATCCAGCTTTTACCTGGATAAGCGAACCGGAAGTGGGGACCACGGGGCGGAAACCCAGGCTGACCCACACGGCCACCCAGCCGAGGTGCAACCCATCCCGGTCGAGGCCCACCCAGTGGAGTCCCCTTCAGCACCGACTCAAGATTCCCCGACGTCGGCCGCGCCGGCAGACAAACCGCAGAGCAGCCCCCTGCATCCTCCAGCGGAACCGCCAGCTCAAGCCACCCATTAGGCGGAACGAACGATCGCGTAGGTCATCGGACCCACCTGCAGAAAGGTTACTCGGGTCGTTTCCAAATCCAACGCGTATCCCAAACGCCTCGCCATCTGGGCGACAACTGCTAGAACTTCCACCGTCATGCGTGCGACAGTTTCCGGCCGGCCTCGCAACACCGTCGGGAGCGGTGTGACAAGCGGCAGCCACGCGGAAAGTTGAGGGCCCTTCGGCGTATGCTCAACGTTGAAAAGAATGACGTCGCCCGAGCCAGGGGGTTGCTCCTGCCAAACCTGTAAGACCTCCTCTAACCCCGCACCCAGCCGGACCACCTCAGTACCCAAGGATTGCAGCCCTGCAGGGACCTGAAGCCCCTGCTGAAAATAACCGCGGGATATGGAAGGCAGCTGTGCGGGAAGCTGTATCACGATAATGGCCTTTCCGTCCGGATCCTTGAGCAACACCTCTCCCTTGAGATTCAGCATCCGCAGGGAGCCCTGGTCCTTCAAAACCCCCTCTAAAATTCCTTCATCCTCTTCTTCCAACCCGCCCTGAGATAGAGGAATCCCTTGTGCCTGAGCAAGAACACCGAGGTTCACGGGAACAACCAGGAAAAATCGTTGAAGCCAGCGGAGACGGTTCTCATCGTCCATCTGCCCAAAGGAGGGACCTTTCCCTTCGACGTGGTTACCTTCCATTGTGATGAGATCTAAGAAGGCTTCCTCAATTGTCGCGCGCCCCGGAGGTATAAACAGACGACCTACCCAGAAAGAGGGATCCACAAGCAGCATTGGAAACATCCATCCTGTTTCAAAGTAGGCCTTGAGGTCGCCTTGCGAAAGGAGCGTGTCGGTGCCATGAACCCGGGATGCCATTTTCACGATCGTACCCTCGGGGAGGTTTTGAAAGAAGGGCCGAAGGGAAACCACGGTTATCCCCATCCCGGAAATTTCTCCCTCCCAAGGATCTATGTCTGCTTCAAACGTTAAGGGGGCATGCCTGACTGACATCCCGGTTTGAGGCTCCTCCACAACCAAACTGAAGGCCTCGGTAGTAAGAGCCCCGGGGGGAATCCCATAGCCACTTAAGAATTCAGTGAGAGGGACGGAATCCGTCTGACTTGTTCCGGATAGGGAGGCAGCCAGAAAATCTTTCTTCAAAGAAAGAGGCCGCGCGGCCTTCCCCGTTGAGACGAGGACCCCTTGACCCGAGGGCAGAGTTAGGTTCAGCGATCCTGATAAATTGTAATCAATGCGGGCTAGGGGCGTTCCTGAATGCCAGTGAACTGCCTGCCAGCTTTGGCCCGGCCAAAGGCTGTCCGCCTGGGAGCTGTCTTCCATAAGGTGAGGAAGAACCGACGGGTTTGCAAGAGCCAAGATGGTCTCCACTGCTCGGGCTTTCAAAGGTTGATCGACAGCAACAGAAGAAGCCCCAACTCCTTCCTCTACCCAACGTTCCGCTGTTCTCCGGATCTCCTCGAGGCCAGCCGACTCTTCCACCTTAGAGAGAGGGAATTTACTTGGAAGAGGGACCATCGCTGGAAGAATTCCCTTCTTGCCATCGCTCAAGTACGGCTTCCACCGGATTGCCCAAGGCCGCCCAAGGGAATCCATGCCTACGCCGAGGAGGTATCGATCGTCAATTCCATGCCAGAAGATCTCTCCCGCAGGGAGGCTGATCTGCCCGTCACGGAAGACCACCCGCCCCTCCCAGGCAAATGGCCTCCAGCCGGAAAGATCCTGCACCAACAGGTAAAGCCGCAGGGAGCCATCCGGCTCCAAGCGGCTCGTAAGCCACACTTCACTGTCTTTCGAGATACCTCGCCGGTCCCTCTCCAAGTTTTCTAGGTTTCGAACTTCCTGCGGAATAATCAGCTCGTTCCTGAACTCTTTCGAAGCTACCTCCCTATCGCCAATACCGTACGATACATTCAACCGAAGTTCCGTACCGGTGAAAAATTCCTTCTTGCCTGCTTCGACATCCCAACGAATCCATTGACCGTTGAATTCCTGGCGGACCGAGAACCGGTCGAATCGCTCCCTCCGCTCATCGGAGGTTAATGGAGTCGTCCAATCGACCTCCCTCAAAGGGATCTCTTCAGCCGACCGCAATGGGTCTAGCTTGATCCTTCCCGCGAAAAACCTTTTTTGTCCTTTGTCCCAAACAATGGGTCGATTATTGCTGCCGAATTGGAACCCTATCGGGTTCCAAAAAAGGGTATTGACAGGCCTGGGGAGTTTCTCCCTATCAATCAGATCGAATAGGGTTAGTTCGGGATTGGCCTGCTCCGCAAGGGGTGCCAACACCCAGATCTGGCGACCGAAAGGATCTCCCACAAGGATATGCCGCGTCTCCGGATCAATCGTGATGGGAATCGGCGGAGATTGATCCGTTTCTTCATAAACGGCTGGGAGACGAATGATCTTCTGGAAATCCACGCCAGCAAGTTCCGAGCCTCGAACATTGGGCTTGAGCACCAAGATCTGCTGATAATAAGGACTGGTAACTAGAATCTCACCGCTGACCGGCTCCACAACCAAACGGGCCTGGAAACCCCAAAATTCAGGCAGAGGAATGCTGCCCATTCGGTCATAGCGGAACCTCTTACTATTCCATCGAAAAGCCATTAGTTGATTGCTGTAAGCTTTGTGGTTCACTGCCCAGATCCAGTCTCGGGAGGGGTCCACCACAAGTTGGATGGGATCCTCAAGATGTCTCAACTCCGCAATTCTCCCTTCGGATAGCTTTGTCCACCGTACGTGGTGAAGCCCCCTTGCTTGAACACCTTCACCCAGCCTCATCCCCAAGAACAGCACGTGGGCAGAGACCGGGTCAAAAACTGCACCCCGCGGCCCCCCAAGATCACTCATGTCTACCGTTTCCTTAATCGACTCAAATGAGTGAACGGTGGGAGGCTGACCTGTAGGCATCGCTAGATCCATGCTGTGCTGATACAACCTCTTACCTGACCAGACAATCAAGTGGAAGATTCCGATGTCCATTCCGGGAATCGCGACAAGCTGCGCATCAGGGTCATCGAAGTCCCGTATCGACGCGAACTGGGATGTCAGGATATGCTGCCCATCCTTCCAAACCTGAAGGAGACGGATCTGCTTCCCATGGTGCACTGCCAATAGCCCATTGGTGACCCAACTGAATGTATGGGGCCGGTACAAGGGCCACCGGCGTCCTGTGGCGCTGAAGCCGCCGTTAAAGGTCTCCAAGACCTTCGGCTCGATCACTGGCGCCTCTTCCAAGCCGGACATCGGATGCCGAATGAGCCCCTTCTCCAGTCCGGCCCGGACCGTGGGGGACTGCTCGGCGCGAAGGGCAAAGGCGGGCAACGGAACCCCACAGAAAACGAGGGAAACCGAGAGAACCAGCGAAGCGATAAGCTTCAAGGAACTCCAGCGAACGAACTGAGGTTTAAGCATGGTTATTAAGAGTTTACCTTGCGGGGACGGATGAAATCAAGTAATTATCTGGGTTAAATTACGATTTACAGGATGAGCTTAAGGAACTGGCGCTTGCCGACCTTGAGAATCGCGCCGGAATCGATCGAGACGGAAACCTTTGGGTCCGTGAGGCGTTTGCCGCCCAGATCCACGGCTCCCTGCTGAATCAACCGGCGGGCCTCAGCTCTGGAAGGAGCCAGCTTCGATTCCGCAAGCAAAGCAATCATTGAAACCTTTCCCTCCCGGATGAGAGCGGGGGGAACTTTAAATTCGGCAAGCCGGTCCGGGGTTTGCTTGTTGCGGAATACCTTGTTGAAATTGGCCTGCTCTTTTTCCGCAGTCGGCGCCCCGTGAAACTGCGACGTCAGCAGGAACGCCAGCCGCTGCTTCGCCTCCATTGGGTGCATCCCCTTGACGGCTTCGAGATCCTCGTCGGTCAACAGCTCGTAGTACCGCAGCATCAGGGCATCCGGGATGGACATCAGCTTGCCGTAGATCTGATCCGGCGGCTCAGTGATGCCAATCGCGTTGCCCAGTGATTTGGACATCTTCTGCACGCCGTCGGTTCCTTCGAGGAGCGGAACGGTCAGCACCACCTGCGGCTCCTGGCCGAAGCGTTCCTGGAGTGCTCGGCCCAGGAGGAGATTGAACTTTTGGTCGTTGCCGCCGAGTTCGACGTCGGCCTTGAGGGCGACGGAATCGTACGCCTGCAGAAGAGGATAGAGAGATTCGGTCACGGTGAGCGAAGCGCCGGATTTGAGACGCTGGCTGAAATCCTCCCGTTCGAGC
>JAHFFF010000068.1 GCA_023248095.1 Candidatus Omnitrophota bacterium
GCCTGCCGGTCATCTCCGCCGTCGGGCATGAGAAGGATGTCACCATCTCCGATCTCGTCGCCGATCTGCGCGCCCCGACGCCAACCAAAGGGGCGGAGATCGTTCTCGCTCAGCGGGGGAATTGCCTGAACCGGCTGGCGGTCTTGCTGGAAGAGCCGGCCTTCACCGAGCCGGAAGAATGGCTTAAAGAACTTCAGGAACAGGTAGAGGAGTTGCAGGCCGATTTGGTGGAGGGACTCAAGCAGCCGCTCTTCTCCGCCGCGCACCGGCTGAAGGTCCTGCAGGGAGATCTGCTGGGCTGCTCCCCGCAGGCGATGCTCCTGCATCAGGCAGAACGCCTGCACCGCCTGCACAGCGCCCTCTCCACGAGCAGCCTGCACGGGCTGGAGCAGTTGACCGACCGGGTTCACGGGCTGGCCGGCCGCCTGCACGCCTTAAGCCCCCTGGCGGTCCTCGACCGCGGCTACTCCATCACCTTCGACGAGCAGGGCCGGCTCCTCAAGAAATCTTCACAGGTCAAACCGGGCGATTCCATTCAAACCAAACTTCATCAAGGACGCATTCACAGTCGTGTAGAATCCGTAGGAGAAGAATAGATGGCGACCAAAGCGAAAGGTTCGGCGTTTGAGAATTCCCTCGATCGGCTCGAGGAGATCGTGCAGGAACTGCAGTCGGCGGAGCTTCCGCTGGAGACCCGCCTGAAGCGGTTCGAGGAGGGGGTTGCCCTCGTCCGGGAATGTAAGAAGGCGCTGGAGACGGCGACGAAGAAGGTGGAGGTGCTGATCAAATCCTCCGGCGGCAAGCTGGAGACCCGGCTCTTCGACGAGATGCGGGAGCGCCTGCGCGAGACCGCCTCCGGCGACTACGAGGCAGAGGATAAAGAGAGCTCATAGTGTTTGCCATTATGGGTCCGGGTGTTGCTGATCGTGGAGGCCTGGGTAATTATCCACCCTGGATCAGCATCACCCTGCTGCTTCTGATTGCGCTGCTCATTGTGTTGTTGGTTGTAAATGCCAAGAGGAAAGGATGGAATCCTGAGACAGGCGCGCTTAAAGAGCCTCCTAATCCCCTTCTGTTTATGGTGATTGTAATACCGCTAATTTTGGTGGCTATCGTTTTATATTTCGCATGGTTAGATCGCCGGTGATTTCGAGATGAGCATGCGCGTCCGATTTGCGCCGTCCCCCACCGGCACCCTCCACGTCGGCTCGGCCCGCACCGCCCTCTTTAACTGGCTCTTCGCCCGGCACGAGAAGGGGCAGTTCCTCCTCCGCATCGAGGATACCGACCAGACCCGCTCCAAACCGGAATTCCTCAAGGAGATCCTCGGTTCCCTGCAGTGGCTCGGCCTCAACTGGGACGGCGAAATCGAGTACCAAAGCCGCCGGCTTCCCCATTACACGGCCGTCGCCGACAAACTACTCACCGAGGGCCTCGCCTACAAGGACGGCCAGGCAATTATCTTCAAGGTAACGCCGGGCCAGGTGGTTTCCTTCGAGGACCTCGTCCATGGGCAGGTCCAGTTCAACACGCTGGAGATCAAGGACCAGGTCCTGGTCAAATCGGACGGGATGCCCACCTACAACTTCGCCTGCGTGGTGGACGACTCCGATTTTCAGATCACGCACGTCATCCGAGGGGATGACCACATCTCCAACACTCCGAAACAGCTTCTCATTTACCAGGCATTAAAGCGAAACCCGCCAATCTTCGTGCACATCCCGCTCATCCTGGGGACCGACCGCTCCCGGCTCTCCAAGCGCCACGGGGCAACCTCCCTGCAGGAGTACCGGCAGATGGGCTACCTGCCGGAGGCGATGGTGAATTTCCTGGCGCTGCTCGGCTGGTCGCCCGGCGGGGACCGGGAACTCCTCACGCTGGAGGAGCTCATCCACGAGTTCGACCTGAAGCGGATCGGCAAGACCGGCGCCATGTTCGACCTCACCAAGCTCAACTGGATGAACAACCAGTACCTGAAGAACGCCTCCCTGGAGGAGCTGCTCCCGCTCGTCGAGGAAAAACTGTCCGAGAAAGATTGGTGGACCGACAAGCTGGAGCCGGCCTGGGTGGCGGAGGTGGTGGAGCTTTACAAAAGCCGGGTCGACACGCTGGAGGATTTCTGCCGGCAAACGCAAGGGCTCTTCACGGATGAGATCCCCTTCGATCCGGAGGCGGTGGAGCTGCGGCTCAAGCAGCCCGGCGTCGCGGGCCGGCTCAAGATCTTCGCCGAGCATCTGCAGATCCTTCAGGCCTGGGACGCGGCCTCCATCGAGGCCGCCTGCCGCTCCATCGCCGAACAGCTCAAGGTAAAGGCGGCCGAGCTCATCCACCCGGCCCGCGTCGCCGTGACCGGCCGGGCCGTCGGCCCCAGCCTGTTCCACGTCCTGGCTGTTTCCGGAAAAGAACGCACCATCTCCCGCCTGCTCCATGCAGCCGAGACGCTTTGTCCTTCGTAGCCGCTCATCCTCAGGAGAGGAAACGCTCCCGGATCTCCGGCGTCGGCACGAAGCAGGCATCGTTCCTGCCGAACCACCGGTACCGGTTGCGCGCGATGAAATTGTAGGCCAGGTCCCGGATCGGGGTGGGGATCACGATGAGGATGTAAAGCAGGGGCCACAGCCCTGACAGGCGTCGGAGGATCCGCAGGCTGGCGGTGGAGCGCAGGTAATACCGGCCCCCCTCCTGCAGGATGACGCTCTGCGGTGGATCGTCGGGAAGCGCCAGCGCCTTGAGCACCTGCTTCCCCAGGGGGGACTGAAGCGGAGCAAAGCGGAACCGCTTCTTCGGGTCCCGCGCAATCACGAACTTGACCCAGAAGGAGCAGAAGTCGCAGACGCCGTCGAAAAAGATCACTCGTTCCATCATCGGCCCCTCCCGTATTATATAATTGATACCACTTGCCCTGTGGTGTAACGGTAGCACAGCAGATTCTGGATCTGCTTGTCTAGGTTCGAATCCTAGCGGGGCAGCTCATGCAAGGGAACCGTCCAGCGATGATCAAACTGAAAAGGATCTATCAGACGCCCCAAAGGGAGGACGGATTAAGAATCCTGGTAGACCGGCTTTGGCCGCGCGGAATCTCGAAAGAGAAGAGTCGTGTTGACCTATGGCTGAAGGAAATCGCCCCCAGCGATTCCCTCCGGAAATGGTTCTCCCACGATCCGGAGAAATGGCTGGAATTCCGACGCCGCTATTTCGAGGAACTGAAGGGCAAACGCGTAGCCCTCCCAATGTTGCGATCGCTCAAGAGGAAAGGCAAGCCGATCACGTTGCTTTATGCGGCGAAGGATCCGGCCCACAACAACGCTGTCGTGCTGAGGGAGGTTCTGAGGGCTCAAGCTACACGGCAAAAGCTGTAAGTTCTTTGTATTGTCCAGCTCGAGCAGCCATTAGGGCAGGCACTCTTTCAGCGGTGAGCCGGGCTTCATCCGAGCTACAATAGGTTCGAAAGTTGTCCAGGCAAGTCAGCCAACTTTCACAAAGGAGAGCATTCTCATGGCCCAACGCACGTTCAACCTCGTCACCGGGGCGATTTTCCTGATCATCGCGGTGCTGCATCTGGCGCGGCTTATCTTTGGCTGGGGGGCCCTCATCGGGGGCTGGGTGGTGCCCCCGTTTGTCAGCGGGCTGGCCCTCCCCGTTGCGGGCTTCCTTGCTTACCAGGCGTTCCGATTGCAAAAGCCAGATCCTTGACCCCCCGCCGAATCCAGTGGCCGCTCATCCTGCTGATGGGCGGCCTTTCCTATCCGCTGGTGGGTTTCTTGCTAGCTTTTGTGATGATGAATCCAGACTACCACCCGGAACCCGGGAACCCAGTCCTGCTGGATGTGCTCCTCTTCGTCACGTATGGGTATGCGTTCGCAATGGGAATTTTTGTCGGGCTGAAGGCCAAGACCCGGAAGCCGCTGCACGCCTTCTTCGCCGGAGCGGTCCTGCTGACCCTGCTTCATTTCTTCGGGCCGCGCTCCATCTTCCACATCACGAGCCCTTTCTGGAGGAACAGCCACATCTTCCTGCCGATTTGCTCCGTCTTGGGAGCCCTGGCGGTGCTTCCGACCCGAGGAAAGGCCGCCGGACGGTCGCAGATCGCAACCCCGGGGCCGCAGACGGTTGCCGTGGACAGGGGTTACGTCGACAAAGCGGGTGGGCGGCTGATCCGGGATGTCGTGCTCTGCTACGGCTGCTTCATCACCTTTATCTCCCTGGTGGCCCTCATCGGCCCGGCGGCGCCGCCGGGCGTGATGAGAGGGGTCAGCCTCCTGTCGCTGGGCTGGCTCTTCTTCAAGTTCTCGATCGTCTTCAGGATCCGGTTTCTTGGGGTGGCGATCGGTAAGAGCCCGCTCGATAGCACCCTGTATCAGTTGGGTGCGCTGCTGATCCCTCTGGGGTCGGTCTTCTTCCCTCTGCGCCTCCTGCGCCAGGCGTACCGGGCGCTGGATGCGGGCACCGTGGTCGCAATCCCGGCACAGGAACGGAGCGTCTCAAAAAGGTTGGCTTGGTTGGTGCCGGTGCTGGTCGTCGCGTTGTTCGCGGTGGCCTCCATTCCAGGTTTGGTCGACGCCAGACGCCGAGCAGCCGCGAAGGCGCACTGCGATCAGGGTGTTGCGCTTGAGGGAAGAGGCCTGCTGGACGAGGCCATGGAGGAATACAAGAGTGCCATCCTAATCCTTCCCAACCACACGGAGGCCCATATGTCCCTGGGGAAGGCCCTTGCGAAGAAGGATTCGCTGGACGAGGCCATCGCGGTGTACAGACACCTCACGGAGCAGAGACCCTACCTTGCTGCGGCGCACGTCAGCCTGGGCGTGGCCCTGGCAGAGAAGGGGCAGATGGTGGAGGCCGCCGAAGAACTCCGGGCGGCTGCCCGGATGGACCCGAACAACGCGGATCCCCACTACAACCTGGGAATGACCCTCAGGCAGGTGGACCGCCCGGAGGAGGCGGTCCCGGAGCTTGAGCGCTTTATCCAGGTGGCCTCGCCGGAAGACAAGCGTTTGGAGGCAGCCCGCGAGGTTGTCCAGAGGCTTCAGGGGAAGACAGGTAAGCCGCCGTCCGCCCAGCCCGAGCCGCGCGCCAGTCCATCAGGCAGGGGGATGGCAACCCTTTATTTGAAGGACGGAAGACAACTGGATGGCAAGGTTCTGGAAAGGGATGCCGACGGCATCCTCTTTGAAACCCAGGAAGGCAAGAGGTTTCATTTCAAGGAGGAGGAGATAGCCGGTCTAGTCTCCTAGCAGGGCGGGGACTCTCTCGGCGGTGAGCCGGGCTCCCTCTGAGCTACAATAGGTTCGAAAGTTGTCCAGGCAAGTCAGCTGCACCCGCCCGTTCAGTTGTTACCGCTGTATTTATTGTGCCATACTGAGGATATGGAAGAAGCCGCCAATGTCCTGACGTGCGGTATGGGACTTCTTTTAAGCGTCGCAGGTCTCGTTCTCTTGGTTGCGCCGGTAGCATCTGCCACTACACGGCTGTGCGTTTTTATGTGGCGTCTATCTGACAACTGGGATAGCGTAGGTTCAAGAAGAGTTTTGAAAATTCCCATAGGCGGGGGTCAGCTCCTGGCCGAAGGGGGTGTTCTTGTTGTTGACCAAGCGCTCCTTCCTCACGTCTGCTGCCGTTGTGCGGCTCCAGGCAGTCGTCAGCAGACGCTGAATTTCCGCTCCGGCATCCCTTCTTGGAAGCTCCGAATTCAGCGGCGGATCCTTGTGTTATCCCCCCTGATCTTCACCCTCATGGCCGGAGCAGCTTATTTAATCGGTCAGGACGTTTTTGAACTTTTCCTGCCGTGGGGTTTCGGAATTCTGATCGCGGTAATGTTTGGGTGTTGGCGCTGGAGGGCTTTAGGGATGGAATCTTCTAGAATGCCGTGCCGCCTGACTTATTTTCTCTGTCAGCCTTGCGGCAAAAACTTCCTGGAGCAGCGCAGGGTTATTACCAGGACAACCTGGTGCATTGGAATTCTGTTCGTTCTGTCCATACTGGGGCCTGTGCTAGCGGAGTTCCTCTCCCTCCCCCAGGGGATCCTTCGCCTGACGCTCCTTCTCTTTTGGGGTGGATTTTTGGTAACGGTTGTTGTTGGCGGCTTGCTGGAGATAAAGGCAAGGCGTTACATCGGCTTGAAAGCCACCCTAGAGAACGAGCCTCTTCTACTGGTTCTTTCCTTGAGGAATGGGGAGGTAACAGCAAGAATAGGCGCCCTCTTGTCCAACGCGTAATGAGAGAGGAGGATAGGATGAAGCAACAGGAGAAGATTTTTCTTTCCGCGCTGGTTATCTTGGCCACTTGTGGCACCCCTGCCTACGCCGAGAAACCGCAGTCGATCATACAGGTGTCGGAAGGAATGGAGATCGTCCTTCCGAAAGGGTGGCATTGGGAAGAAGTCGATCCTTTTTCCGTTGAGGTTGTTCATGAAGAAAGCCCAAACGATACATCGTTGGGAGGGATAGCGTTTACTATCGCGCTGTCGGATTCTAAAGGATATGCGAAAGATGCGCCATCGGCCATCCAGTTGGATATCGCGTCCGGACGGGCATCGGACAAAGGCACGCGTAGGGCACTCGTCAATAAGCCACAGCACACACGCCTGGAGGACGGCAGGGAACTTTGGTGGTTTGAATCCTACAGCCCAGCGGCCGAGGACGCGGAGGCCGGCACCGCTTTCCAGTTCTATGGATATGTAGCCTGGCCGGAAGCATCCCGTTACGGAAAATTTTCCTCCTACCGCCCCTATACGGATAGGCGATTCCTGAATGCGGATGAGCGATCCGTGGGGCCGGTAGGTGGGAAGGCGATTTTTTTCTCGAGCAAGCAATTCAGGGATAACATGCGGAAGGCTTTTTTTGAACTGGCCCCAGGCGTCCGCCCGATTGCTCCTAGCCATACAGTAATCCACCCCAGCCAGGATCTGGTGGCGGATATCCCTGACGGTTGGTGGCCGAGGATTGTGCGAAAGGATCAATGCTTGGAGTTTAGGAAGAGGTCTCCCGAGGAGGAGGAGAAAGAGATTGATTGGAGCAAACTGACCAGGGAAGAGCTCAACCAAGAGTTGGACAAGAGTAGACTTCGGAATGAACAGCAGGAGGCAACCGAGGTGGTGATTCATACGTATGCCTCCACCAATGCTCAGTTAAAGGAGGGAACAGCGGTCCTGCAGGATATTACGGGTTATTTCGCCAAGGAGGGGGTTGCCATCGGGCCGATTCAGAAAATAGCTGCTGCCGAGGGAGAAGCCATTTGGACAAAGAATTCGGGTGGCGACAGGCCTTACCTTGGTGTTGTCCCTGTAGGCAGTGGGTGGTATTTCGTCAACGTCCAGGATCCGCTGGGCGGGCAGGAGGGGATCAAAGAAGCGTTCCTGGCCATTCTGCGCTCCCTTCGGACATCGGATAAGAGGTAAGATCCCCCCACCGGACGGGGCCGATTTGGACCTTCAAACGAAAAGTTCTTTGTATTGTCCAGCTCGGGCAGATGTATCCGCCCGTTCAGTTGTTACCGCTGTGTTTATTGTGCCATACTGAGGATATGGAAGAGGCCGCCAATGTCCTGACGTGCGGTGTGGGACTTCTTTTAAGCGTCGCCGGTCTCGTTCTCCTGGTCACGCCGGCTGCGGTTCACGGAGATGTCTGGCAGGTGGTGAGCTTCAGCATTTACGGAGCGAGCCTGATCCTGCTGTACACGGCCTCCACCCTCTATCACGCGGTTCAATCTCCGCGCATCAAGCGCCTGTTCGAGATCGTCGACCAATCCGCCATTTACCTGCTGATTGCCGGCACCTACACGCCGTTCACCTTGGTCACGATAAGAAGCGGGCTGGGCTGGAGCCTGTTTGGCGTGATCTGGGGTCTGGCATTGGCGGGGATCGTGGTGACATGGCTGTTTCCCGCGGAGAAACTCCAGGTATTCTCGAGCTTGTCCTACCTAGTGATGGGCTGGCTGATCGTTATCGGCGCCGGCCCTCTGTTGGAAAAACTTCCAGCGGCAGGGATCTTCTGGCTGACTGCGGGGGGCCTGCTCTACAGCGCCGGCGTTCCGATCTTTTTCTTCAAGAGAAGGCGTTTCGCTCATACGGTGTGGCATCTGTTCGTTTTGGGCGGCAGCATCTGCCACTACACGGCTGTGCGTTTTTATGTGGCGTCTATCTGAATGTGGTTCGTCTACCTTCTCCGCTGTTCCGACGGCTCCCTCTATGCCGGGGTTACGACCGATCCCCTTCGGCGCCTCCGCGAGCACAACTCCGGTAAAGGGAGTGCTTACACGCGGGCAAGGCGGCCGGTGCTGCTTGTCTTCCAGGAGAGGCACCCCAGCAGGTCTTCGGCCCTAAGGCGTGAAGCCGAGATCAAGCGCTGGCCCCATCTAAAAAAAGAGCGGTTGTGCGCTGAGTGAACGTTTTGTATAATTGAGCCCTCATCGGAGAGGCTATAATGGGGGTGGTTGTTCGGCACCAAAAAAAAGGAGAAGAGATGCCATACGAAGAAGGTCCTCGACAAA
>JAHFFF010000069.1 GCA_023248095.1 Candidatus Omnitrophota bacterium
ATCCGATGTGCCCCCAAGACCCGCGCGATCTTCGACAAAACGCCGGGCCGATCGATGCAGGAGAACCGGAAGTAGTAGCGGCCTTCAATCTGACCGATCCGCCGCACGCGCCGGATCCGCTTCACCGGCAGGGGCGGCGGCACCCGCTGCAGCGATTCATACTTGAGGTTCCGGGCCACATCCACCAGATCCGCGATCACCGCGCTGGTCGTCGGGAACCGCCCGGCGCCCTGCCCGTACAGAACCAGCTCACCGATCAAATCCCCCTTCACGAAGACCGCGTTGTGCACACCGCTGACATTGGAGAGCAGGTGGTTGTTCGGCAGCAGCGTCGGGTGAACACGCACCTCCAGCTCCTCCCCGTCCCGTTTGGCAATGCCGAGCAGTTTGATGGCATAGCCGAAATCATGCGCGTATCGGACGTCGTTGGCGGTGAGGTCCTGAATCCCCTCCACGTAGATCTGGTCCGGCCGCACCGTCTTGCCGAAAGCCAGCAGCACCAACACCGCCATCTTGTGGGCCGTGTCGATCCCCTTCAAATCCAGTGACGGATTCCGTTCGGCGTAACCGCGATCCTGCGCCTCCTTCAAAGCCGACTTGAACGAGCGGCCATCCCCCCGCGACATCTCCGTCAGGATGAAGTTGGTGGTGCCGTTGAGGATTCCGTACAGCACCTCGAGATCATTGCCAATCAGAGCCTCGCGCAGGCTCTTGATGATCGGAATGCCAGCCGCCACGCTGGCCTCGAAATAAAGATCCACTCCCTTCCGCGCCGCAGCCCGGAACAACTCCTCTCCGTGATGCGCCAGCAAAGCCTTGTTGGCCGTCACCACCGACTTGCCCCTCTCGATCGCCCCCAGCACGATTTCCTTCGCCGGATGGATCCCGCCGATCAGCTCCACCACCACCTGGATGTCCGGGTCCTCCAGGATCGACTTCACGTTACCGGTCACCAGCCGCTCATCCACGCGGACCGGCCGCATCCGCCGCGGATGGCGCACGCAGACCCGCCGCAGCGCCAGCGGGATCCCGGCCCGCCGGGCAAGGAACTCCCGCCGGTCCAGCAGCATCTTCGCCACGCCGGACCCCACGGTCCCCAATCCGATTAATCCAACGTTGACCTTATCCATGCCGTTGCCTCAAAAGTCGGGGCGCCGAGATTTGAACTCGGGACCTCTTGCACCCCATGCAAGCGCTCTAGCCAAGCTGAGCCACGCCCCGTAATACGAAAACTATGGAATACGCCCGCCGAGTATCAAGAATCCGAGCGATGCAAATATTAGGCCTACAACCCGCCCGAGAAATTTTCTATTGATGGGGCGGCTATATCGATCCAAGAAAGTCTTAGCTATGTTTCTATTCCCAAACCTAAGGACTATACATCCTGCAACGATAAAGACAGCCCCAACCACTTGTCTTAACATTAGTATTACTTGATCTCCTCCAACTGAGCAATCAGCGGTGGAAGATCGTCCTTCAGTGTGTCCCAATCTTTGTCCAAATCGCTGCGCTGTTTGCCTTGCGCAAATGAAACCGCTTCTTTCGCGGCATCGTACTGAACCTGAGCCTCCCGCAACACTTCACTTCGAAAATAGCGGCTCAACTCCGCAGGCGTCCTCAAATCGACCTGCCGCCCGAAAATCTGAGACAGTTCGATCTCCATTGCTGCCAAGCGTAGAAAACCAGCAGTAGCTCCAGGTTGGAATTCGATGAGCACGTCTACGTCGCTGTCGGGGCGAAAGTCGTCACGGAGAACCGAACCGAAGAGCACCAGTCTTTGGATGTGGTGTAGTCGGCAAAATTCGGCTATTTTCTCTCGATCAATTGAAATTTTTGCGCTCATCCTTTTTACTCCGGCTTCGGGTCCCGGAGCATCAGGTCTTGAACCACCTGGCTCGGCGACCTCCGCTCGTACAGAACCTGATAGACCGCCGTGGTGATCGGCATCTCGACGCGGTACTTTTGGGACAGGGCGTAGGCCGATTTCGCGGTCGTCACCCCCTCGGCCACCTGCTGCATCCCTTTCATCACCTCGGCGACCGGCCGGCCCTTGCCGATCTCCTCCCCCACATGCCGGTTCCGGCTGTGCGGGCTGAAGCAGGTGGTGATGAGATCCCCCAGTCCGCTCAAACCGGAAAAGGTTTTCTCCTGCGCTCCGGCGAGCACGCCGAGCCGCGCCATCTCCACCAACCCGCGGGTCGCAAGGGCCGCCTTGGTGTTGGTGCCCAACCCCAAACCGTCCGCTATTCCGCAGGCCATGGCGATCACATTCTTGAGCGCCCCGCCCAACTCCACTCCGGTCACGTCCACCGAGGTGTAGACCCGGAACTTCTCCGTCGTGAACAGCTCCTGAACCTCCCGCGCCAGCCCCGCGTTCTCCGAGGCCGCCACCACCGTCGTCGGGATCCCACGCGCCACCTCGTAGGAGATGGATGGGCCCGACAACACCGCCAGCCGCTGCACCCGAACCACGCTCCGTATAAGCTGTGACATCCGCAGGAGCGTCTCCGGCTCAATTCCTTTGACAACGCTGACGACCAACGCCTGCTCCCAAGGAGATCTCCGGCAATCCTGCAGCACTTCGCGCAGATACTGGGAAGGGACCGCCACGACGACCACCTCGGCTCCTTCCCACACCTGCGATAACTGCGCGTTCAGTTTGATCTCCAGCGGGATCTTCACGCCGGGCAGAAATTTCACATTCTCCCGGGTCCGGCGAACCTGCTCAATGTAGTCCGGAAAAGCCCCCCACAGGGTCACCGAGTGGCCCTGCGCAGACAACAAAACACCTAAACAGGTCCCCCAACCCCCATCTCCGAGGATGGTAACCCGCCTCAGCCTAGCCATAAGAAACGTCAGTCTACCACGCGACGAGTGGAAGGGTCAACGAAAGGAAGCGAGGATCAGTAACCCCATAAATGGATAGGAGTTACGCGGATTCCAGGAGATCGATGGCGTAGAACTGGCCCCAGCCGGGGATGTCCAGCACCCGAATCGAACCAGAGGTAAGGTCCAAAATGAGATTTTTTTCGGTGCGGAGTTGATCCACGAAGGCAGCCAGCACATCTCGTTTGATCCCTTCCCATTTCTTCTTCTCTGGGCTGATCAAGAGTGTCAGGGGATGGCCCTGAGGAAGAATCAGTCCGGCGCTTGGATTGAGAGCGATTACCGCCGTCCAACCCTGCGCTGCATCCTCTGTTGCTTTCTGAAGAAGCTCATTCGCCCGAGCAGGATTCCCAACCGGAATAATCTCCCATCGACCAAGACCCCACGCCTCCGGCAAAATCTGGATGGCTGCTTCAGAAGCAGCCGGGTGCCCATAGAGATGTACCAATCGTTTAGGGATCTCCGCCGGCGCCACCCGGACTGGCAGTAAAGCAAGACCACTTACTTTCCGCTCCTTCAAATCGGCGGCAAGTCCCGGCGCCTTCTCCGCAATCTCCTGCACCGTCCGAACAGAAACTCCTTCCTCCAAACCAGCAGAGGGAGAAATCCTCTCCAAGACCTTCGAGATCGCATCGTAGACGCGGGGGTCATGGTGCCACATGGACATCCGAAGCAGGCTCACGATCTCGGGTGAGACCAATCTTCCCTGCTTAGCGATCGCCTCCACCGCAGAGATTCGCACATCCGGTGAGGGATCAAACAGCACGCTCTTCAGAACGGGGACTGTCTGCATCGAGGCTTTGAACCACTGAAGCTTGGATTCTAACGTGCCCGGAGCCACACTGAAGCCGACGTAGCCTTCCACCAGAAGATCAGCGGCGTTTTCCTGCTTGACCCCGCCGGCGCTCCCCAGGATAAGGATTCTGCCGAATTCCTTCGCAGCCGTGATCCGCCTAAGGAGCTCGACGGTGCCTTCCACCTTGCCGGTGGAGTCGGCCGCAGGCTCCACTTCAATTCCCTGGACTCCTTCCTGATTGGCCGCCTGGACCCCTTTCCAATCCTCCACCTTCGCAATCACCAACACCCGGCCGGTCGCACCCGCTCTCGCAACTTCCTTGGCGTCCGCTTGAATCTCCGCGCCCCGAGCGCTGACGATGAGGTTGTACCCCTTCGCGGCGGCAATCACGGAGGCAACCTGGGAGGCCTCATAGATGGCGACTGCGGCGGACGCGGCTGGATATTCCTTGCGAAATTGCCGGAGGGCATCGAGGCTGACTTCATCTCCAACCTGGATATCGAACTTCGGCGTGAGGCCCCGCTTTGTCAGTTGGCCGGCGAAATCAGCGAGGAATCCCGGATTGGCATCGGCCGGGTAATCGGGAGCCCGCCGATTGATGAAGCCAAATCCCCGACGGACCTTCATCTCCGTCACAAGCTCCTCCACACTCCGTGGGGCGATGAATTCGGCGTTGGAGAGCAGGTGGATTGAACCGTCGGCCAGGCCGATGGCGACGCTCTGCCGGAGAGGATCGTTGTTCGGATTCTTTTTGGGATCGAGCTCCTTTGCCTTGAAGATAACGCTGTGCACGGGAATCTGTCCGATGAAGGTGGGGCTGGTAAACTGCTTCCCGGTACCGGTGTTCCAGAACCGAACGGTGCCGGCCTCCCCCGCCGAGGCCAGGATATTCCCTTCGGAACTGAACTCCAGCCGGAAGATCCGGCCGGCATCTTGGTGCTTTACCTCATACCGGAGCTGGGCCACCCCCTTCTCTTCCAGGTTCCGGACATCCCAGATCCGGATCACCCCGCGATCATCTCCTGTGGCTAGAAGTTTTCCGTCCAGGCTAAAATCAATGGCCAGTACATTGCCGGCATGGCCCGGCAGCACCAAAAGACGCTGGGGAAGCTCCTCCCCTATCCGGGCGGGCAGCTTCCACAACTCGACGTTGCCCGAGCTGGTTCCGACGGCAAGGATTCTCCCATCGGGTTGCCCCCTCCTCTCCTCATCCGTCTGTGGTTCGGGGCGGAATCCCACGCTCAGGGGGGAAGAACCGTCTTGAGTCGGAAGAGTCCGGCCGGCCGACAGCGGTCTCTTGTCGTCCAGATTCTGAAGGTACACCTGCCCGCTGAATTTACCCGCAAATGCCGCCGACATCCGATGCGGCCCGATGGCAACGCCGCCGGGACCCAGATCGCTTGAAGAAACACCCACGATATTGAAAGGCAGGCCTGTCTCCGCTCGTCCGTAGTGGATGTTCTCGCGCATGACTCGATCCGGACTAACCGACAACACCGCTACGCCGTTGCTCGAGAGATCAATCGCCAGCACACCCGGGTGCTCGAGCCCCTTCAGCGGTTCATTGTCTACATAGATGGGGATCCACGCGCCGCTGTCCCAGCCCCAGACCCGAATCAAACCATCCGCCCCCGCCGACACAAACTTGGGGATGTTCGGGTTCCGGCTGGGGGCCAGGTTGACAACCCAACCCGCGTGAGCCCTCTCAATGGATTTCCACGGCGACTTCTCCTCCAACCCGGCGGTAGCTGTTTGCCGAAGCGCTTCGGCGAAAGCTGCTTTAGCAACCGCGTCAGAAGCATCTTCGAAACGATGCTCAGGAATCGTGCCGTCGATCAGTGCCTGTAAAACAACTCGCACCGTAGTCGCAGAGATGGAGAGCATATTATGGCCGTGTAGTTGCCCAAAACCGAGGACCCCGATGATCCGCCCTTGATAAAGGACGGCGCCTCCACTGATACCACCCAACCCTTGAAGATCATCTTTTCGGACAGCCACATACTCTTCAGGCACCCAAGTCTGTTCTTCCGGTGCTTCCCGGTTGACAAGAGGGAACTTCAGTTGGCGTTCCAAAAAAGGCTGGTACATTGGATCTCCACGCGGAAGAATCTTTCCCACCTTAAGCTGAAAGGACTGTTTCCGATCCTCGTTGCCCGGATACCCAGCCATAATAACCTCCGCCCCTGTGCGCAACGCCGCCTCGACAAGGGCTGGGTCGGCCAGCGGAATCACCTGGATAAAGTCGGGTTGCACGTTGACTTTACGGACTCGCAGGAGACCCACATGGGGCGCCCCAAAACCTCCAACCCCCACAGTAGATCCAAGGTATTCAGCAGACCGTTTTCTTCCGTTGGAAAGAACGATCTTTAACGATGGGAGAAAACCAAGCTCACTGTAGGAAGGCCCCATCGGCTTAACGACGTGATAGGCCGAAAGGATGTAGAAATATTTTTTATCCTCATGAAAGATGATGCCTGAACCTTCGGAATGAACCGATCTCGTTTTCCAATCCACGTTCCAGTCGTATTTCTCCTCCATGCGCCGTAATCTTTCGTCATCATAGGAGGTCTTAGGGATAGGCACGCGCGTATGCACCTGCACCAACCCTTTTACCGGAAAACCAGCCTTAATCAGATTCTCCATGCTCGAATCTTCCTCGAGACCCGCTTGAACCCAAAACGCGGTCGGAGAAGCAGCCGGAACGTTATTGGAGGGGCTGGTCAGGGAAGTGACCAAATCCCGCTTGATCTGAGGGTTGGATTCTTCAAGGCCAGTCTGGCGCAGGGCGAAGGCAGAGTTGGGGAGAGACAAGGAGAGCGCTATCCCGAGCGCCATCACTTTTGAAATGGGCTTACTTAGCATTGGGTTCTCGTCGGCATTCTATTTTATCGGGGGATTGTGCCTTTGATAAAAGCGTACCTGATTAACCCTTAAAAAACAAGGATTTCTGTAAAAAAATCTAAGCTGAGTTTGTATTAACCTGGTTTTGAGCCGATGCGGTGCTCGTCGCCGTGGAGGAGCCGCAGGATGTTGGGCCGGTGGCGGGCAATGATGGCCAGGCTCACCCCGATCCCGCCGAGAACCCAGACGGTCGGCAGGCCGAACAACACCATGAAGAAGGGAGCGCTGAAGGCGGACGCGATGGAGGCAACCGAGACGAAGCGGGTGAAGAAGGCAACAATCAGCCAGATTGCGAAGGTCCCCAGGCCGACCCGCCAATCCAGGCCCAGCAGGACCCCCAGGCCGGTGGCGACCCCCCGGCCTCCCTTAAACTCCAGGAAGGGGTTCCAGATGTGGCCTGCAACTGAGGTGATGCCAAGGAGGATCCGGAAGGAATCGGCCGGCATGCCCACCCCCATCTGAATCCCCTTGGAGGCCAGCAGCGTCACCGGCAGCCACCCTTTCGCCGCGTCGATGAGGAGAACCAGCAGGCCGGGAAGTTTTCCGACAACGCGTGCCACGTTGGTCGCTCCCACGTTTCCGCTGCCGTGCTGACGAACATCGATCCCCTTCAACCGGCCGGCGATGAGCCCAGTGGGGATGGAGCCAAGCAGGTAAGCGAGACAAAGTGATACTAACGTGATCATCGTTGTTTTGCCAGCAGGCGGATCCGGATGGGCGTGCCCATGTATCCCCCTTTTTCCCTCAAGAGGTTCTCCAAAAAGGTCATGTCCGTGGCCCGGAATCCCCTTTTCACCCGCGCCAGCAGATGAAAGGTGGGCGGTCGAACACTCACCTGCCACAGCCGGATGAGCTGCGCGTTTCGCAGGCCAACCGGCGTTCTGGAATCCTGCTGGATGGCCTCCAGCAATTCCTTGAGCTGGCCTCCGGACAGACGCCGATTGGACTGCTCCACAACATCGGAAATCTTCTCGATCATCTTGAGAACTTGGAAACCGGTCTTGGCCGAGGTGCAGACCACCGGCGCAAAGCGGAGGAAGGGAGCTCGGCGGGCGATGGATGCGGTTACGCTCTTAAGATCGGTCGACCGCGCCATCAGGTCCCATTTGTTGACCGCAAGGCACAGGGGCTTGCCCGCGGTGAGTACCTGGTCCAGCAAAGCGAGGTCGTCCCGGACGATCCCGAGCGGGGCTTCCAACACGCCCAGAGAGACATGGGACCGGGTGATCATCTCCAGCGCCTTCATGCGGGCAACGGCATCCATCTGGGATTTCAGGGTGCGCCGGGAGCGGATCCCAGCGGTATCAATCCAGCAGAATCTCTGTCCCCGGTAGGAGAACTCCGCCTCGACCGGATCACGCGTGGTCCCGGGCTGCTCATCCACCAGAACGCGGTCCTCTTTGAGGATGCAGTTGAGCAGCGAGGATTTTCCCACGTTGGGCCGGCCGACAATGGCGACCCGGATCGTAGCTGCGTTTTCATCCTCGGCACCAGGCGGGCGGTGCCGGGCACCGATTTTTGAGACGATGGCATCCAAAAGATCCCCGACACCCAGCCCGTGCATGCTGGAAATCGCCCAAGGGGTTCCCAGTCCCAACTCCGAGAATTCGTGGATGGCCGGGATCTCACGATCGGTGTCCGCCTTATTGATCACCAACAGAACCGGCTTATCCCACCGGCGCACCCAGGCCGCCACCTGCCGGTCGAGGGGAACCACCCCCTCCCGTCCATCGCAGACCAACAGGGCGAGGCCGGCCTCCTCCATCGCATGGGTCACCTGCGATGCAATCGCTTCTTCGATCCGATCGCGGTGAGGAAATTGCAGGCCGCCGGTATCCACCACGCGGAAGGGGATCCCCCCCCACTC
>JAHFFF010000070.1 GCA_023248095.1 Candidatus Omnitrophota bacterium
AAATCTAGTCAGCATTGCGGTCTTACTGAATGTTGCGCGCCCGACAGAAAACGTTGCATAATGAGGCTGTGCTCAAGGTGCTTCTGGTCTCGGGCGGGAGCGGCGGGCATTTGATTCCCGCCATGACCCTCGCGCGGTCTCTTCACTCCAGCGACCGGTGCTTGATGGTCAGCACCCGCCGCCCCATCGACCAGCTCATCGAGGCCTCGGCCAACGGCGACGGTTCCGCAGCCCTGGATTGGGAGGCGGTGAACCTGCAGCCCTTTACCCCTCTGTGGCGTTGGTGCGTCCCCAGCTATCTCCTGCAGCAGCTCCGGGCGGTGGGAACGGTCCGGGCGATCCTCCGTCGGGAAAGGCCGGATGTGGTGGTTGGTTTCGGCGGCTACCTCAGCGCCGTGGGGGTTGTGGCTGCCCGCAGCGCAGGGATCCCCTCCGTCATCCATGAACAGAACGTGATTCCGGGCCGGGCAAATCGGCTGTTGGCCCGCCTGGCCGATGCGGTGGCGATCAGCTTCCCCGAAACGAAGCGGCATCTTCCTTCCCGAACCACTGTCGAGGTGACCGGAAATCCTGTCCGTTTCCAGGCGGGGTTGGTGTCCGCCGAGGAGGCCCGTTCCTTTTTCGGCCTTGATTCGGAGCGCCCGGTTTTGTTGGTGATGGGCGGAAGTCAGGGCTCCAGGGCGATCAATCGGTTGGCTCTGCAGATGTGGGAAGGTTGCGCCGAGGCCGAACGCCGGAAGATTCAGATTCTCCATCTGGCCGGTTCGCTGCAGGCAAAGGAGGTGGAGGAGGGGTATCGCCGACTGGGGATGCGGGCTGCGGTTCTGCCTTTTTCCCCCGAGATGGATCGCGCCTTCTCCGCTGCGACGCTGGCGATCTCTCGCGCCGGGGCAACCGGGATCGCGGAGATGGTGGTGATGGGGGTCCCTTCCATTCTGATTCCTTACCCGTACGCGGGCGCGCACCAGCGGGCCAATGCGCAGTGGATGCGGTCCATCGGGGGTGCGGAGGTTTTGGAAGAGGCCACCTTGACGCCGGAACGATTGGGCCAGCAGGTGGGGGCCCTTTTGTCGGATCCGGATCGGTTGGGACGGATGCGGGCGGCGCTGCGCGCTCGAGGCGATGGCTCCGCGGCCGATCGCCTTGCGGCGGTGGTTCAACGGGTGGCGACGGAGCGAAGATGAGGAAGAGGCCGGCGGGTAAAGTCCACTTCATCGGAATGGGCGGGATCGGAATGAGCGCGGTGGCCCAGCTCATGATGGCTCAGGGGGCGCGGGTCTCCGGGTCGGATTCCAGCGACAACGCTTTGCTCCGGCGGATCCGGGGGATGGGAGGCAAGGTGTTCCTGGGGCACGGCTCGAAAAATCTCAATCATCCGGATCTGGTCGTTTATTCTTCGGCCATCATGCCGCAGAATCCGGAGCTGATCGCGGCCAGGAACCGGGGGATCCCCGTTCTGCATCGCGGCCAGCTTCTGGCGAAATTGGTGGCCGGCCGGCGGACAATCGCGGTGGCCGGTTCCCATGGGAAAAGCACCACCACGGGTTTGGTGGGCCAGCTTTTGCTCAATGCAGGATTGGATCCGACGCTGGCGCTCGGGGCTGAGGTAGAGGCCTTAGGAGGCAATGCCAGGACGGGGCAAGGCCGGTACGCTGTGGTGGAGGCGGATGAATCGGACGGCTCCTTCCTGTGGCTGCAGCCGGCGGTGGCGATCCTCACCAACATCGATGATGAGCACCTCGACTATTTCCGTAACCGCTCGGAGATTGAGAAGGCGTATGCCGCTTTCGCGGAGCGGATTGTGCCGCAGGGAACGTTGATCGGCTGTGCGGATGATCCGTCGGTTCGGCGGCTCCTTTCCCGGAGTTCGCGAAGACGCCTGAGTTACGGGCTCTCCAAGCCGGCGGAGATCCGGGCGATGGAGATCCACTTGGAAGCGGGGAGGAGCCGGTACCGATGTGTGCGGGCGGGAAGGACGCTGGGATCGGTTCGCTTGCAAATACCCGGCCTCCACAACGTGCTGAACAGCTTGGGTGTAGTGGCGGTGGCAGAGGTGCTGGGGATCCCGTTCCGTACCACGCAAACGGTATTGGAGGAGTATCACGGTGCCAAGCGGCGTTTCCAGGTACATGCGGAGGTGCAGGGGGTGATGGTGGTGGAGGATTACGGGCATCATCCGGCTGAAATCCAGGCGACCCTTCAGGCAGCCCGAAGCTGGCCCGGGCGCAGGATCCGATGCCTGTTCCAGCCCCACCGGTACAGCCGCACCCATTTTCTTCTCAAGCGATTTGCCTCTTCCTTCGAGCAGGCGGATGAGGTGCTCCTTCTGCCGATCTACGCCGCCTCCGAGGAGCCGGTGGAGGGTATCACGGCCCGAGCGCTTTACCGCGCGCTCCGAGAGGGTGGACACAAGAAGGTGAAGTTTTGCTCTTCGGTCCAAGAGGCGCTGGGCCATCTGCAGAAAGGCTCCAGGCCCGGTGACATGGTGCTGTTCCTGGGGGCCGGAAGCGTCGGAAAATTGGCCGGCCAGTTCGTGCAACGGTTGAAGGACCGGAGGGATCGATGACCCAGCGGACAGCTCTTCGTGAGGAATTGCTGGTGGCGGCGCCGGGGCGCGTGCGGTTCGAGGAGCCGATGCGGCTGCACACGAGCTTCCACATCGGCGGGCCGGCGGAGATCTGGGCGGAGCCGCAGGATCCGGAAGAGTTGCGCAGGCTGCTGGGGATTGCCGCGGAGGCGGCGATTCCGGTGACGATGGTCGGCGGCGGCGCGAACCTGCTCGTGCGGGATGAAGGAATCCCCGGCTTGGTCGTTCACTTGAGCGGTCCCGGTTTTCAAACGTTCCGACGGACTGAGGAAGGAGTCGTTGCGGGGGCGGCCCTTCCTTTGGAGTGGTTGATCCGCCGGGCGCAGGAGGCCGGCTTAAGCGGGGTGGAGTTTTTGGCCGGTGTGCCGGGCCACGTGGGCGGCGCAGTCCGGATGAATGCCGGCACGCACGACGACGAGGGGGAATTCCATCATTTCGGTGATTGCATCCATTCCATTCAGGTGATGGATCTCGACGGGCAGGTCCGCCTGCTGCCCGCGGAGGCCATCGGCTTCGCCTATCGCTCGACGAATCTAAACGGGCGGATCGTGTTGTCGGCTACGCTGAAGCTTTCGCGCGACGATCCCAGGGCCATCGCCCAGCGCGTGCAGCGCCTGTGGGCCTTCAAGAAAAAGACGCAGGATTGGAGTGCCCCGAGCGTAGGGTGCATCTTCAAGAACCCCCCTGAGAAAAGCGCGGGATGGATGATTGACCAGGCGGGCCTGAAGGGCTATCAGGTGGGAGGGGCGATGATCTCCACCCGGCATGCCAACTTCATGCTAAACTCCGGGAACGCCCGCGCCGCCGATCTCTTTTCCCTCATCGAGGAGGCACGAGCGCGGGTGCTGCAAAAATACGGGGTGAAGCTGGAGCTGGAGGTGCAGGTGCTGCCATGACCTTTGAGCTGGGCGCGATCGGCGTTCTCTGCGGCGGGCCCTCCCGCGAAAGGGAAATCTCCCTGCGCAGCGGTCAGGCGGTCCACGAGGCGCTTCAATCACTCGGGCTGCCGTCGAGGTTGCTGGCCCTCTCGAAGGATCCGGAGCAGATCCCGGAGGAATTAAAGGCGGCCAAGCTCGGCTGCGCCTTCATCGCACTCCACGGATACTTCGGCGAGGATGGCACCATCCAGGCATTGCTTGAGCAGATGAGGATTCCCTACACCGGTTCTCCACCGGAGGCCTGTCACTATGGGCTGGACAAGGTTCACTGCCGGAGGAAGTGGCTGGCGGTGGGCCTGCCGGTTCCGCAGTGGAGGCTGGCCGATTCCGCGAGCGCGATCACCGAGGCAAGTGAGATGAAGTTTCCCCTGGTGGTCAAACCGATCTCCGAAGGTTCCTCCCTGGGTATGAGCATCATCGATTCCTTGGAGGAGTTGCCGGAGGCCGTGAAGGTGGCTGTCCCTTACGGCAATCAGCTCATCCTGGAGGAATACCTGGCGGGGCCGGAGCTGACGGTGGGCATCCTGCAGGATCAGCCTCTGCCGGTGATTCAGATTGTCCCAAAGAGGCGCTTTTACGATTACACCGCCAAGTATACGCCGGGCATGACGGACTATTTGGTGCCGGCCCCTTTGTCCGACGAGGTGGCGAAGGCGGCCCAAGATCTGGCGCTGCAGGCGCATGAGACGCTGGGCTGCAGCTCCTTCTCCCGGGTGGATATGATCCTTGCCCACGGGCGGGGCCCGGTGTTGCTGGAGATCAATACCATGCCCGGGTTAACGCAGACCAGCCTTCTTCCCAAGGCGGCCGCGGCCGTCGGCATCTCCTTTCCGGAGCTGTGCAGGCAGATGCTCCATTCCGCTATGAAGCGTGCGACAATGGTATCGGTGCACCATGAAGGCTGAAAAGAAACTTTCCTCGCGAAGGACGGTCTTGCTGAGCGTCAGTTTCTTCTCGGGGATTGCGATGCTGTTGGCGGCCCAAGGGGCCATTGATGAGTTCCTTTCTCATCCCGCTTTCCTCGTGAAGGAGGTGGAGGTCCAGTGGCCCGAGGGGGTCAAGTCCAGGCCCCGCCGGTTCCGTCTGAACCCGCCGACCTCTATCTTTCGTGTGGATCTCAAGACCCTCGGCTACGCGTTCCAAAGGCGCTATCCCAGCGTAGAGGTGGAGAGCGTCGAGCGGGTGATGCCCAACCGGCTTGTTGCGACGATGCGACCGAGAAGGATCGTCGGCCAGGTCAACCTCAGCGGATCCTACTATTTGGTGAGCGATGATGGAGTGGTGGTGGCGCCGGCCAGCAGCGTGGCCCGGCCGGAACTTCCCATCCTCCTGCTGGATGGATTCCGAGGACCGCTGCGGGTGGGCAGCGGGTTGGAGTCCCCCAGCTTTTGGAAGGCCTCGGAGCTGCTGGCCACCATTCATCGCGATGGAGGGATTGCCGGACATCGGGTCGCCAGTATCCGGGTCAGCGGGCAGGATCTGTTTCTCTTGCTCGATTGCGGAGCGGAGATCCGATTTTCCGGTGATCACCTTGCTGTCGGCTGGCAACATCTGGTGGGATTGCTCAGAAACCGGCCGGAGCTCTTAAAGCAGGCGAACTACTTGGATCTTCGGTTCGAAGATCCCGTGATCGGAGAAAAAGCGAAATCTCGTGAAAAGGCCAAACGTTCTCGCCGGGCTTGAGTTAGGCCCGCGCCAATTCGTCCTGGCTGCGGGCCAGATCGAGGATTCTCAGCGCCTGGTCATTCAGGCGGTCGAGGCGGTCCCTGCGCAGGGATTCGAGCGGGACGGCCTGAGTGACCCGGTGGAGTGCGCTGACGCCGTCACCCGGCTGGTCCGCCAGGCGGAGCGCTCCCTCACCGCCCGGCTTTCCGCGGCGACCGTCGCCTTTCCCACCCAGCAGATGAAAAGCTTCAACGCCAGCGCCTCCATCCCCATTCCGGATCCCGGGGCCGGCATCTCCCGTCAGGACGAGGGAAAGGTCATCAGCACCTGCCGGTCCCTCTCGTTGGACTACGACCGCCAGATCCTGCACTCCTTTGAGCGCAGCTTCGGCGTGGACGGGCAATCTGGCGTCAAGAATCCCATCGGCCTGTCGGGAAAGAAGCTGGCGGTCGACCTCCATCTGGTCACGGCCTTGAACCTCGGTGTGCAAAATCTCACGCGGGTATTGAGCCGCGCCGGCCTGGAGGTGGAGAACTTCGTCCTGCCCAGCCTGGGCGCTGCGGAGGCGGTCCTGAGCGATTTGGACCGGGATATCGGCGTCACCTTGATTCGGATCAGCGATTTCCAGATGGAGGTGGTCCTCTTCGACGACGGGGAACCTCGCGAGACCTTCTTGATCCCCGGCGGGACCGAGGATCTGCTGGAAAACATCTCCCGCTCTCTCAAGCTGCCGACGGTTTCCGCCGAGCACCTGTTGGAGCAGGTCTCGACGGTCGAGGAGCTCTCGGAAGAGAAGGCCGCGCTTCCGCTGCGGGCCGGCCTGGGGGCCTCCGTCCGCACATTCCCGCAGGGGCAGGTGGTTCAGCTCGTCCGCGCCCGCGCGAAGGATCTGCTTCATCGGGTTCAACGCCGGCTCGGCAGCAACCCGATCTTTCTCGACTCCGCCTCCGGCGTGGTCATCGTGGGCCCGCTGGCCCGCCTGGAAGGATTTCTTGAGATGGCGGAGGAGCTGTTCAACATGCCGGTGCGGCTGGGAATGGTCAAGGATGTGGAATTGGCCGACGGCAAGTCCCTGCGGGTCCACGATACGACGGCGGTCGGCCTTCTCCGTTACAGCGCCAAGCGCCGCCTGGCCACCGTCCGTTACTCCCCCACAACGCCCCCCTGGCTCCGCCCCCTCGAAACCGTCCAGCGCCTCCTGCAGGAATACTTCTAGGAATCGGCCAGAGAAAAAACTGGTAACTTTTACCCGCCGAGCGTACCCGAAAATGGCCGAGTCGTTGGTTTTGGAAGCTTACCTTCGGGTGTCCTAACCCCTTGTTCAGGTTTCCCCCCACCTGCTTCAATTCCATACCCTTGCTCTTCCAATTAAGCAAAGCACATATACCAAGCTATTTGTCTGACCTCTTCCAGGACCGTGCCTTCCAAATATCCTTCAGAGGAAGTTCGAATGGTTCTGTGGTAGGCCAAGGTTTGTACTTCACCTGGATTTCGTCCCAATGTTTGAGCGTATAACGACAGAGAAGTACCATATAATTTCCAAGTGTTGCCACAGTAAAGAGGAACGCCGACCCTAGTGAACCAGTCAAATTGTGCTCAAGTGTCGCACCCCCGATAGGAGGGGGGATCCTTGGAAGATTGGAAAAGGAGAGGCACCAAGCAAGACCAACGGACAGCAGCCATCCAGTGGCCACAGATATTGCCAGGCGGCGTGCATGCCTGCTCTTGAAAAAGGTCAGAACTCGAAGGGCAGAATCATCCAACTCAGAGAGTTTCATTCGTCTCTTCATCCATAATTCTGCGGAGAAAAACAGATTGGGTGGTCGAAAAAATACCCAGAAGGTCGAAAGCCACACTCCAGCTCCAAGGCACACAAAAGGGAATACTCCGCCAAGGCTATAAGCTGTGAATAAAGCAAGAAGGCCGGTCCCTATGGAGCCAATATGAAGAGTTAAGGAGCCGTAGTTCATCAGAATGTGCTTGGGACTATCTGGAGGCACGAACTGTATGAACCTATTACTTTTTCGTGTCGTCATAACTGTTTTTTTGTTGCGTGCCAAAGACAGAAAACGGAACCTGTTGCCACACCGTGTACGTTACTCCTTGAGTCCTGGTGCCAATGGGCTTCTGTATAATGTTAGAGTTTTACCCCCTCTTGAATCTGAATAGAGAACGCTACTTCTCCCCGGGGAAATTGTTTAAGCTTGCATCCCTTCTGCAGCTCTATTTGAAACCAAGCGTTCAGCGGCCGTAGACGTCGTAGTTATAGCGTTCGAGGACGGCGCCAGTGGTGCTGGTATAGAAGTGATAGTAGGCGGTAGTGCTGCCGCGCTCGATGCGGATCGGTTCATCGATGCTGGGGCCGTAGGTGTACTTGGCGGTGGCTTTTCCGCTGGCATCCGTCTCGGCGATGATCTGGTCGCCGTCGTAGAGGAAGCGAGTGGATTAGATTGTCAAAGAACTGAGACAAAGGGGACTTGTGCTATTTTGTGGAACGTGTCCCCGTGGAACCTGGTACCGATTCCGCCAAGCATGGAAACGATTCCCATGGTCAATCTTTTTGGCATACCCCCCCTCAGCGTTCGGTGTGCTCCGGGGCGTTCGACACACAGGGTTTTCACATCGGCTCTCCGGTGTGTTCTGCAGGCCAGACTGTGATGCTTTTGTTTTCCGTGCAGTTTGCCAATGTCCCTGCCTCTGTAAACTTTGTTCCTGGCATGTGATGAACAAAATCTGAGAGTGCCAGCGCACCTTCCCATCCCAACGAAACGTCGTAGTACAAGGCTGGCTCCGTCTTTGCCTTGAATACCAGGAAATGATCGTCAAACCATGGGCCAGTGTCAGTAGTTCGGTACCCGATGCGTTCGATATCCGACCAGCGTAGAGACCAGGTCTCCTTATCTGACCAGTGCAAGGACCAAGCCCACCTGTCGCCCCGAACGACGCGGATCCTTTCTGCATCGAATTCAACCCGAATGCGAATAAAGCTAGAACCTCGTTTCATGTGGCGTAGCAATGTCATAAAAAGTTTCAGCAACCTGTCCTCCAGCTGAACCACCGTAAACTGAGCCTACGATACCCCCTACGGTTGCGCCAATCACTGCGCCCGCCGGTCCACCAACAACCATTCCGATAGCCCCGCCAAATTCTGCACCAGCATTGCCACCAACAATGCCTCCCACTGTTCTTCCACCCGCACCGGCTACCGTCTGGAGCACCTGTCCCTGTGGCGCA
>JAHFFF010000071.1 GCA_023248095.1 Candidatus Omnitrophota bacterium
CTGCGCATAGGGGCTGATGTCCAGCCCGTAAAGCCAAACCTGATTCTTTTCAATCCGCGCGAAGCTGTCCTTGAGATTGACCCGGTGCGCCCGCAGGGACTTGACCTCCGCCCCCTTCAATTCAATCCCCGCCTCGACGGTTTCGAGCAGGTTGTAGTCCCTACCGGCGGAGGGGTTCTTCGCAATGAGAGCGCCACTCACTTATTTAAGATACCACATCCGTTCGACACCAGCTACCAGCGGAGGCGAAGGCCCCCTTCCACCGCAGCCTCTTCCAACGATTTACGGAGCCGCACGAATGCCTCCCCTTGGTCATTCAGGAACTCTCGAGTGAGCAGGACCTCCAACCCCACCGGTTTTCCCCCCTGCGTCGTCAACCGGACGGAAAGGGCCCGCTGGGAATCGATCGAGTACGTTGCTCCAAAGGTCATCGTCCGAGGGGAATCATCCCCATAGGGGACCTCAAAATTCAGCTTCAGGTCATCGGAGAGTTTCCAGTTGCCCAGCAGGGTCACCGTTTGAAGGCGCCTCTTTCCCACCGCCTCGATCCCAACCTGATATCGGATGGCCCCCTCCTTCGGAAGGATTGATGCCGTCTGGAAGGTGCCCCGGAATCGGAAGGCGGAGTCCGATTGTTCGTCCAAGACGTAGGTGAGCCTCTTATCCTCCCCAACCTGCCAATAACCTTGGAATCGAAGAAGCTGTTCCGTTCGCTTCCTTGTTTTCAGGTCGGTTTGAGCGAAACGATAGAGAACCTCGTGAGCAGGACCCACTTCCCAGGCGCCCTGCAGCGTTAAGACTTCCTGCTCACCCTTTCGCCGGTCGACCCAAAAAGAAAGCCGATTCTTGGAGTCAGCCTGCCACCGGCCTCGAAGGGAGAACTCCTGCTGGACCGGTTCCCCGTCGAGGGACTGTTCCGACAAACGGAACAGGAGGCCGTTTGGCTCGGCAGCCATCAGGTTTCCCGTGAGGACCAACTCTTCCTCCGCTCCCAAACGGCGGTACTGAAGTTGGTGATTCTTGGTGAGGGCCCATCTCCCCTCGACGAGCTCTTCCCCTCGAATGAGCCGATTGAACGGGTCCAAACGCATGGAAAACAGTCTACCAGGTTTCGCGGGAAAGATGCTATCCTTGTTGCCTGAGATTTCCATGAGGTTCCGCAGAAAGGTTACAGTGCTGTTGATCCTGATTCAGGTGGGTCTGATCGGGATCCTGGCAAGCCTGGTCTACCCTAGGCTGTACTGGGAACAGCTGGAGAGTCTGCGGCGCAGGGTCACCAGCATCGCAGCGACAGGGGCCCTCAGCATCGACGGAAACCTGCACCGGTCCATTCCAGCAGATCCTTCGTCCGCCTCATTACCCGCCTACCAGCAGCTTCAAACCCAGCTCAAGCGGATCCTCGCAGCCAATCCGGGCATTCGATACACCTGGACGATGGTCCGATCTCCTGTCCCGGGTCAAACCTTCTTAATCGGAGATGTCGGGGGTGGCGGATCGAAGGGTCCCGGCCGTCCCTACGACGCCAGCGGCATCCCGGACCTCTGGATGGGCTTCGAGGTACCGACCGCGGACCGACAGGAGGTGAAAGATCCCTGGGGCGTTTCCATCTCCGGATACGCCCCGATCCACGACTCAGAGGGCCAGGTTGTTGCGATCCTGGGGGTGGACGTTTACGACCAGCAGCTTTACCTGCTGCGGCAGAAGTTCTTGATCTTCCTCGTCGTGAGCCTCACCATCGCTGTCGGAGCCGGGTTTGGGATAGGCTCTTGGGTTGCCCTTGGCATCGCCAATCCTCTGGACCGGTTGGTGCACGGGATGCGCAGGATTGAGCAGGGACATCTCAATCACGAGATTCGTCTCCTGACAGGAGATGAATTTGAGGAGGCCGCGGCCGCTTTCAACCGGATGACGCAAGCCCTGCAGGCCTCGCGAGCACAGCTTCGAGCGGCCTTCTTGAAAACCATCCAGAGCCTCATCTCGGCCCTGGAGGCAAAGGATCCTTACACGCGGGGCCACTCGGTGTCGGTTGTCAGCTACGCGACCGAAATGGCCAAGGTGTTGGCCAAGTCGAGTTCCGAGATCGAAACCATTGAGCGGCTGAGCGTCCTGCACGACATCGGCAAGATCGGGATTCACGATGCCACGCTCCAGAAGCCTTCGGCCCTGACACCCGAAGAGAGACAGAGCATGCAGCAGCATCCGGTGATCGGCGCAAAGATCCTCGGCCCCCTCGACCTCTCACCCGAAGAGCTGGATTTGATCGTCAGCCACCACGAGTGGGAAGATGGAACCGGCTACCCGCAGGGACTGACCCGACCCCAGATCTCAGACTTGGTGGCCATCGTCTCGGTAGCGGACGCTTACGACGCGATGACCAGCCACCGGCCCTATCGCCACACCATGACGCCCGCCGAGGCCCTAGCCGAATTACGCAGAACCGCCGGCACGCAGTTCCGGCCGGAGGCGGTGGAGGCCATGGCAATCGTCCTGGAGAAAAAGGGCATCCTATAGCACCTTCCGGCCGTATTTTGCCGCCAATCGGATCGGCCGAAGGAAATAATAGAGGAAGAAAAACCGATCAGGCAGTGGGACCAGGAGCCACTCGTGAGGGGTGGGAGTCATCCAGATCCATCCCTGACGGATGAGGTATCGGAGACGGTCCTTCCAACACTCCCGCATGGCCAAACAATAAGGAAGCTCTTCCCCTATGGAAATCTTTTCACCCTCTGCACGATTCATGGAAACTTCCAACACGTAGTCGCCCGCTGCCTGCACGGACCGGGACTCCGGAAAACCGTTCGCCTCACTCGGGATGGGTACATCCAGCAGCTCCTTCATCAAGAAGAGGCTCAATGACCAGATTCTCTGCATTCGCCACCGGCCGGCCTGCTCCGCCATCCGCCTCCAGTGAAACCCAGGGCTTGACCCCGCCAGTTCTGCCAGGTCGACGAGCCACGCCAATCGTTCGTACTGATGTTTCCAAGCATGCAGAGACAGGATCAGGAAGAGATCTTCTGGAGCGAAGGAGGCCACTTCCCTTCCGCCTAAGGAGAAGGATCGGCGCCTATCCCACAAGGAATCCAGATCCAAAGGGACCGAATAGTAACGCGGAATGAGATCCCAGTGAATCTCGACCGCCGGATCGGAGGGACCTCGGATGAAGATCTCATGAACGGTGCTGCGCCGGCTGGCTGAGGCCCGCTTGCCGTGAAGTGGCGACTCACGCCGGTAGCCCATCCGGAGCATCGCGGCAGTTGCCCCCCGCAAATCTGCCCCTCGAACCAGGATATCCAAATCCGAGAACTGCCTGAGAGCCACGTCCCCGTAGAGCTGATGGGACAATGCGGGCCCTTTAAATGGGATTCCTGGAATTCCTTGACGATCGAATTCCTCGAAGATCCGAAGCAACTCCTCCGTGGCTTGATAGGCGTACCGCAGGTGCCATCCATGCCATGGGCGGAGGCGGTCCCACACACCCTCCGGAAGGAGCGAATGCAATGCCCCAACGTGCCGGTAAAGCAGAGGCATCACACGGTGGCGCCCGGCAAGCTCAAGAAGCCAGTTCCAATCCACCGGTCCCCGGAGCAGACCTTGAAGATGGACGGCCTGGGCAGGATGCAGCCGTCGGCGAGAAATCAGAAAGAGAATCTCTTGTTCGGAGCTAGCGGGGAATCCCTTTTTTAATCGTTGGATCGGTTACCTCCACCAAACCAGCGATGGCCATCTCCTGAAGGAGGACACGCAGATCGGTTTCGCACTCTTCCGCTTCCACGTTAAATTCCTCGAGGAGATGTTCCAGAATTTCCTGAATCCGTCTTGGATTTTGCACCAGCTCCCAGACACGCGACCCAACCCGATCGAGAGCGTAATAGGTGCCCGTTTTTAGATTCAGAACCGATATCCCCTCCTCCCCCTGGGAGGCCAGCTGCTCCCGAACCGCCACAGCCACTGAATCGGGCGAGAGAGAGCTCATGCAAGACCGCCCGTCGCCCGAACGAGAAGATCGGACAGAAGGCCAAAACTCACCGGTAGTCCCTGAATCGACCCCTGCACCAAGATTCCATCCCGCCAAACCCGAAGAGCCGTCCCTCCTACCTTCGCACACCGGTAAAGCAGGTCCCCATGAACGGGAGCGGAGAAGCAGAGCGTGCAGGGCCCGGCGCAATCGTCCTCTGCGATCCCCAGATCGCCCGAAGACAGACCGGCCTGCTCGACCAGCAGAAGGCGAAGATGCTGATGAAGACGGCCGGGAAGCTCGGAAAGCGGCCGATGCCTCTGCGCGGCGGTGCGTGGAAGGGCCAGGGCGTAGGTCAGCTCCTCCATCCGATGGACCACCGCCCCTCCACCCGTCGGTCGTCGAACCCATGGCAGGGCGAGAAGCTCCTCCGGCAATTCGGACGGGCTCTGACGGCGCCCGAGCGAGACGGCGGGCTTCAACCATTGATAGATCCGAAGGGTCGCAGGGACCAATCCCATACAGACCTGCTGTGCGATCCGCTGGTCCAACTCCATGTTGGCCTGCGGTTCTCCCGCCGGGTCACGGAATACGCGCCGCTGCATGATGCAATAGTTTACACCTCGTTTGACGGAACCGAAATCTTTCTGTTATGCTGAACAGGGTATTGATCTCGCGGAAGTGGCGGAACTGGCATACGCGCTGGTCTCAGAAGCCAGTGGGGCAACCCTTGAGAGTTCAAATCTCTCCTTCCGCATATCTCTCCACCCCTGTGAGGATGGACAATGACGGGTTTGTTCAGAATACACGGGCTTGAACTCGAACTCATCTCCAATCACCCCCTCCTCTTCCGGACTTTTGCCCAGGACCTGGAGCATTTCCGAACACCACGGACAACCCGCTCGGCAGAGAAGGTTCGTTTACGCCTGACCGCCCTGCCCCGGCTATCGGAGGCCAACGGGTATCCTGTCGACTTCGCGCGTTACCGAGAGATTCAGCCACAACAGATGAATCGCCCAGGCGAGACCGTCACCCGCTTCGGGATGAGTCTTGTGACGGTAATCACCGATCTGCAGAGGAAACAGATTCGCGCGGCGATCCTCCCCGAGGGTCGACTTCTGCCGGATCCGGCGTACCACCTCTGTTTCACGCAACCGATCTCCCTGTGGCTCAAGCAACGATCCCTCTTCTTCCTGCATGCGGGATGCGTGGCGGAGGGCTCGGCAGGCGTGCTGATCATCGGCCACAGCCGCGCCGGGAAGAGCTGTCTTTCCCTGAGCGCCGTCCGAGACGGCTTTCGCTTCCTCAGCGACGAGCAGCCGCTGATTCAAAAGCGGGCGGGATCGGTCGCGGCGCTGGCCTTCCCTCGGCGGATTCGCCTGGATCGAGCGGTCGCGTCCGGCTTCCCGGAGCTTAAGGGGCTTTTGCGTGCCACCGGCTGCGAGAGGATCCTTTTCCCCATCGAGCGTGTGTGGCCTGGATCGGTCACGGAGTCCTGTCTTCCCCGGCTGTTGGTCTTTCCCAAATTCCAGGCCCATGGGAAACTCAAGGTAAGGCAGCTCCATCCCACCCAGGCGCTGGCGCGACTCCTTCAGGACGACCACTTCATCTGGTATCGAAGAGGACCCTTGAGTCGCCTTTCAGAGGAGCATCTCTCTGTCCTGGAAGGCTTGGCCAAACAGGCGGAACCAGTGGAGATGCTATACGGCAATTCGGATCTGCAGCGCATCCCCCCGGCGTTCCGCAGGCTCCTTCGTGGTTAACATCTCCTCGACATGCCCATTGGTCACCGTGATTGTCCCGTTTTTCAACCGTAAGCGTTTCTTGCCGTTCACCATCCGGAGCATCCTCCGCCAAAGCCATTCCAACCTTCAGCTGATCCTCCTGGACGATGGCAGCACGGATGGCTCCTCCTCCGTTGCCCGGTCCTTCCCCGATCACCGGCTGCAGATGGTTCGCTTTTCGCGGCGGCGCGGAAAGGCAACCGTGGTCAATAAGGCGCTCCCGCTGGCGCGGGGCAAATACGTGAATATCTTCGACAGCGATGATCTGATGACCCCCCATTCCCTGGCACGCCGCATCGGTTTCCTTTGCCGGTCCCGCTCATCCCTAGCCGTCATGGGCAGGATCGGACGGCTGATCGGCCCTCAGGGAAGACCCTTGCCGGAAGGCCATCCGCTGTCCCAACCTCTTGACGAGGCGGTGCGGGTAAAAAGACAGATGGCCAGGACGCTCGGAGGGCTGATCCCCGAACTGTTTGCGTTTGGCCGCTGTCCGATCAGCCCGCTGAGCCTGACCCTTCTTCGCCGACGCACCATGGATCGGGTCGGCCGATTCAACGAGGCCTTCGCGGTTTCGGAAGACAAGGAATTCCTCTTGAGGCTCTCCGCACTTCAGCCCATCCCCTTCCTGGACGTCTCCTGCATGTGGTATCGGGTGCACGCCGACAACCTGTCGTTTCGAGTGGCCGGCAGCCGCCTGAAGATCCATCCCCGGTATCGGAGCCTAGATGAAAGGCTCCAGCAGATGTATCAAGAGGTTCGGCGGGCGTTCTCAGCCACCGCAAAGACGGAAACGCCAAACGGAAAATCCACGCGGCGAAGAAGGGCCAGCTCCAGCCTCAGCAAGCGTTCCAGGATCCCGTTCAGCGCGGGTGGCAGCGCCCTCAGGTCCGAGGTGGGCACCTTCGCGGCTCCCTTCAGCAGATAAACCTTCCGAGCTAGAAAGATCAGCGGAAACAAGAAGGCGTTCCAATAGGTCAGGCGGCGTACGATGAATCCCCGAGCAGACAACTTTCTCTTGAGTTCCGGGGCAGTGTATCGGTGCCGTGTGCGGACGGCGCGGTCGTGTACGCCCCGAAGACATTCGAAGGCGGGGAGGTTGACCAACAGGATTCCCCCTTCCTTCAAAACGCGGCGAAACTCCGCCAAGGCCTTCTCATCGTCCACCCCCTGCATGTAAAGGACGTCCAAGGAGAGGACCACATCAAACACCCCGTCCCTGAAGGGCAACGGGTGAACCGAGGCCTGAGAGACCCTGCCGCTTTTTCTGGTTCGAGCCAAGGCGACGGCCAAGGGCTCCCGATCGACACCATAAATCTCCACGCGCGGGAAGAGAGCGGAGAGAAACCGCAAGTTCCCACCGGTCCCGCAACCTGCGTCTAGGATCTTGAGGGGAGAGCCCGCGTATTCCCTCGCCATGGAGCCCACCAACCGTCGCAGGGCCGAATACCACCAGTGGCTGTCTTCCAGGAGGTAGATCGTCCGGACCTCGGAGGCAGACATGGAAACGTTCGTCGGTTCGGTCAGAGGTAATGTTCTCCGTGAGCGCGAAAATACTCCAGGGTCTTCCGCAGCCCCTCCCGCAGATCAACGGAGGGGACCCAGCCCAAGCGGGACCGAATCAGGGAGTAGTCGGCGTAGAAATCTCCAATGTCGATCGCCTTCAGCTCGTCGGGAAAAGGGACGATCCGATAGCTCCCACGACCATTGAGCTCCACCAGCAGATCGGCGAGATCCCTCAGGGAGATGGCTCGCTCTCCCCCTAAGTTAAAGATCTGGCCGGTCGCCTCCTCGCGGCAAGCAGCCAGAAGCAGGGCATCCGATGCGTCGTCCACATACGTGAAGTCTCTTAACTGGCTCCCCTCGCCGAAAACAAGGATCTCCTCATTCTTCAGGAGCCTCCGGATCCAATCTCCCAGGAAGGTCTGACGCGCGTCCTTAATGCGCATCCTCGGACCATATGTGTTGGTCAGCCGGACGATCGCCGCCGGAATACCATAAACCTTGTGATAGATCCCGTGGTACCACTCCGCAGCCATCTTGTGGACCCCATTGATGTCAACAGGAACCACGGGGTGAGATTCTCGAACAGGCAGGCTGCGTGGAATACCATAGAGCTGGCGGGTGCTGGCGAAAACAACCTTTGTTCCTCCCCGGACTTTTCTCACGGCTTCGAGAATGGCCAACGAGGTCCTGCAGTTCATCTCCAGATCGGTCCAGGGATCCCGCATGGAATCCAGGTGGCTGGTCTGGCCGGCCAGATGGAAAAGATAATCCCGCCCTTCTAAAAGAGGAATCAATTTCGCCTCATCCCGCGCGTCCGCGACGGTGAGATCGGCGGGGCTGGGCAGATCGGCCGCGTGAAACATGCTTCCGCCGTGCTCCGGGATGAGGGCGTCCAGGATCGAAACCCGGGCTCCAAGGGCCGCCAGTTTCTTGGCCAGGTTGGAACCGATGAAACCCAGCCCCCCGGCAATGAGGACCTTCTTCCCCAGGAAAGCCTCTTTAATTTCCATCGCTCCTTGGAGATCCCAGAAACCGAAGGAGGTCCAGACCGGTCCGCAGAAGGTGTTTCGGAACGAAGAACCGGGACCTTCCGTAGAGACGGGGATAATGATTCACCCCGTGCTCGGAAAAGC
>JAHFFF010000072.1 GCA_023248095.1 Candidatus Omnitrophota bacterium
ATCCGGAAGATGGGTGTGGTCCAGGTTGATCCCGGGGAAATGCCGGCCCTCCTGCCGAACGATCCGGCCCGGAACGCCGACGACGACGGAATCGGCCGGAACCTCCCGGACGACCACCGCGTTGGCCCCCACCTGCACGTTGTCGCCGATGGTGAAGCTGCCGAGCACCTTCGCCCCGGCTCCGATCACCACGTTGTTGCCGATGGTGGGATGGCGCTTACCCTTCTCCTTCCCCGTCCCTCCCAGCGTAACTCCCTGGAAGAGGGTAACGTTGTCTCCGATCTCCGCCGTCTCGCCGATCACCACCCCCATGCCGTGGTCGATGAACAGCCCCTTGCCGATCTTGGCCCCGGGGTGGATCTCAATCCCGGTGCTCATCCGAGCGGCCTGCGAGATCACCCTAGCGAGGAACCTGCATCCCGGAAGGCCGCATCCATGCAGGAGGTGGGCCAAGCGATAGTACGCAATCGCCCAAACGCTCGGGTAAAGGAGAAACACCTCCCAAGCCGACCGGGCCGCCGGGTCCCGCTCCAGCGCCGCTTGGATCTCTCCACGCAACGGCCACATGGCTAGGTTCCCACCGAAACCACCGCGTAAGCCGCGATGGCCTCTTGCTGTCCGATTGGACCTAATTGTTCCATGGTTTTAGCTTTCACATTCACGCGAGCCGGCTCGATCCCCAGCGTTTTAGCGATGGAACGGCGGATGTTCAGCTGATGAGGCGCCAGCTTCGGCTCTTCGGCCAGAACGGTAATATCGACGTTCTCCACCCGGAAACCCCGCTTCTCAACCAGCTCCAGTACCTTCGTGACGAAAATTCCGCTGGCTGTATTCTTCCATCGATGGTCGGTATCCGGGAAGTAATTCCCGATGTCGCCTGCCCCGATAGCCCCCAGCAATGCGTCGCAGACCGCGTGGAAGATGACGTCGGCGTCGGAATGGCCCTGCAGCCCCTTGCCGGCCCACGGCACGACAACGCCGCCGAGAACCAGCTGCCGGCCCTCCGCAACCCGATGGATGTCAAATCCCATTCCTACCCGCATTGGTGCTATCGATCTCCGCTAACAGCCATGCAGCATTAACGCAACAAAGCCTCTGCAACTTTTAAGTCCTCTGGAGTGGTGACCTTGATATTCCGATCGGAGCCGAGGACGATCCGAACCCGTCTGCCCAACGCCTCGACCAACGCCGCGTCATCCGTTGCTGCGGCACCGTTGCGCATTCCGCGTTGGTGCGCCCACTCGAGCAACCTCCGCTCGAACACCTGCGGAGTCTGCACCGCCCAAAGCTGTTTGCGGTCCAGCGTCTTCACCACCCAGCCACCACGCGCCTGCTTGATCGTCGGCACCACCGGCACCGCGGCAATCGCCGCCCGAGAACGCTGTGCCGCCCGGAGGGTCGCGCGGATGAGGGCCGGAGTGATCAGAGGTCGAGCGGCATCATGGACCAGAACCCACTTTACCGAGGGCGGAAGCACCTTCAGCCCGCAGGAGACCGATTCCATTCTGGAATCCCCGCCGGGAACGACCGCGTCGACCTTGCGGTACCGGTATCGGCGGATCAAGCGCTTGGCGGAGGCGAGGTCCTTCCGATGCCCCACCAGCACGATCTGATCCACCTCCCGGGTCCCCTCCAGCGCATCCAAGACCCACGCCAGCATGGGACGCCCCGCCAGCGGGACGAAGGACTTATGAACCCGGCTCCTCAAACGCTTGCCTATCCCGCCGGCGACGACGATCGCCGCGCACACCGCCCTTGTTCGCCCTTCGACAAGCTCAGGGCGAACGGAACGCTTCACCTCGCCGGCTTCCAAGCAGGGCGGTGCTCTTCCACCTCCGGCTTGGCGAAGATCATTCGGCCTGCCGCCGTCTGCAGCACGCTGGTCACCATCACCCGCACCGTCTGCCCGATCATGCTGCGGCCCTGCTCCACCACCACCATCGTGCCGTCGTCCAGGTAGGCCACCCCCTGGTTGTACTCCTTGCCCTCTTTGATGACGCGGGCCTCCATCACCTCCCCGGGCAGGACCACCGGCTTCAAGGCGTTGGCCAGCTCGTTGATGTTCAGGACCTGCACCCCCTGCAGCTCGGCGATCTTGTTCAGGTTGAAATCGTTGGTCAGGATCCTTCCACCGATCAGCTTCCCCAGCCTCACCAGCTTGGCATCCACCTCTTTGATGTCCGGGAAATCCTCCTCACTGATCCGCACATCCACATTGGGAATCTTCTGGACTCGGGCCAGCACATCCAGGCCACGCCGGCCGCGGTTGCGCTTGATCGGGTCCTGGCTATCGGCGATCTGCTGCAGCTCCTTCAGGACAAAACGGGGAACGACGAATCGCCCTTCAACGAAGCGGGTCTGGCAGATGTCGGCAATCCGGCCGTCGATCACCACGCTGGTGTCGAGGATAATCAGCTCTTCCCTCTGATCCTGCCGGCTGAACTTGACGTACGGGATGATGATGTTGAACTCATCGCGCCCCCGCAGCGCGATGGCCATTCCGAAGTAGCAGAAAATCACCAGCAGGATCGACCGCAGGGGAGTTCCCAGCTCCGGCCCCACCGGAACCAAATCCAGCGTCGTGATGATCAACCGGGCCAAGATCAACCCGAACAGCAGACCGAAGACCGCCGCGGAGAGACCGCGGGTGGAAACCTTCTTCAGAGAAAATTCCAGTCCAATCAAAATCATGGCCAGCACGGCCCCGATGCTTGCACCGATGCTGCCCGCCGCCGGCCCCAACCAGGGTGCCATATGCCCGAACTGATAACCTACGATACCACTGAGCGCAACGAAGAATAAACGAACGGACCACAACCCCATCGGAATACCCTCCTCTCACTTTCTCTTCTCCTTAGGATGAAAGAATAACTTCCAGGGATTGGCCCTCAGGTCTGCCGTCAGCGCCTTCAGATCGTCGTACAGATCGTCCTGGGTAAGGAGACGCCCGACGGTCCCCTCCCCCCGATTGATCTTCCCCATGACCTGGTTGGCCTGAGTCAGAAACAGGGTCAGTTGCGCCGTAACATCCTTGGAGTTGGCCAAGGTCTCCTTGAGGGAATCTTGGGTTTCCTGATCGGCAAAGACCCGATTGATGGAGCTGATCGCCTGCTCCATCTGTTGAACGGTCCGGTAGCCGGACTCGATCAGTTTCTCTGTGGACACGGAGTCCTTCCCGACCAGGATCTCATCCCCTGTCAGCACCCGTGCCCCCGGTGTTCCGGGGACAATCTCCAGGTACTTCTCCCCCAGTAGCCCCAAGGTATTAATGTAGGCCGTCGAATCCTCCTCCAAAACGGCGTCTCTGGAAAGCCTCACCCCCAGCTCCACCTGCACCCGCTGGTTGCTCTCGTCCCGGTAGACCCTAACCGACCGTACCTCGCCGACCTTGACCCCCGACACGCGAACCGGGGCACCGGTATCGATCCCGTTGACGAAGTTGAAACGGACCCGCAGGGAATAGGTGTACTGTGCCTGGGTGGTGTAAAAATCACTGATAGAAAAAACCATGACGGCCAACAAGACAAACGCGATGAACACGAACAGACCAACCTTGACCTCGCGGGTTGTCCCAGACATTCTTCTGTTTTATCCTCCCCCGTTTTCGGACATCCCTAGGATGAACTGCCTCACCACCGGTTGATTCGTTGAGCGAATCTCCTCCACGGTCCCCACCTGGGCAATCCTGCCCTCGTGGAGCATGGCGATCCGGTCCCCCACCCTGTAGGCGCTTGTCATGTCGTGCGTCACCACGATCCCTGTCACCTTGAAACGGTCATGCAGCTCCACGATGAGCCGGTTGATGGTATCGGCCATGATGGGATCCACCCCTGTGGTCGGCTCATCGTACAGGATCACGCGGGGCTGCATGGCCAGCGCACGGGCCAATCCCACCCGCTTGCGCATTCCTCCCGACAACTCGGCGGGCTTGAGGTGCTCAATCCCCGCAAGCCCCACCCATCCCAGACATTCCTTCACCTTCGCTTGGATCTTGTCATCACTCATCGCGGTATGTTCTCGCAGAGGGAAGGCCACATTCTCTCCCACGGTCAGCGAATCAAACAGGGCAGCCCCCTGGAAGAGCATCCCGAACTTCAGCCTCAATTGGTTCAGATCGGCTCCGTTCATCCTGGAAATCTCCTGCCCCCCCACAATCACCTGCCCCTCGTCCGGCCGGATCAGCCCGATGATGTGTTTGAGCAGCACCGACTTGCCGCAGCCGGATCGGCCGATGATCACCATCGTCTCGCCGTCGCGGATGGTCAGGTTCACCCCCTGCAGAACGGAATGCCGGTTGAACTTCTTGAACAGGTTGATGATTTCAATCGTCACGGAAATACGAAATAGAACAAGGCGGTGAAGAAACAGTCCGCCGTAATGATCAGGATGAACGAGATCACAACCGCCAGGGTGGTCGAACGGCCTACCCCCTCCGCCCCGCCGCCGGTCTCGAATCCCTCATAAGAGGCGATGGTGCCGATGATGGCGGCAAACACCCCCGATTTCAACAGGCCGGTCAAAACGTCCTTGACCCGAAGGGGATCCCAGGTCATGTTCATGTAGAGGCTCGAGCCGATCCCGAGCTTGTAAACCCCCACCAGATACCCTCCCAGGATGCCGATCATGTCTGCGTAAACGGTCAGCAGGGGCAGCATGATCACCAAGGCCACCATTCGCGGAACCGACAGATGCCGGACCGGATCGGTGCTCAAGGTCTCCAAGGCGTCGATCTGTTCGGTGACCCGCATGGTGGCCAGTTCCGCCGTGATGGCCGCTCCCACCCGGCCGGCGATCACCAGCGCCGTCAAGACGGGGCCGAGTTCCCGCGTCATCGACAGCGCCACCAAGGCGCCGATGTAGGTCTCAGCCGCCATCTTCTGCAGCTGATAGGCGCTCTGCAGGGCCAAGACCATACCGGTGAACAGGGCCGTCAAAAAGACGATGGGAAAGCTGGCCACTCCAACCTTGTCAAGCTGATCGGCAATCAGGCCCCATCGGCGGTCTTGCGCCAATTCTTTCCACCGCCAGGGCGTCACCATCTGGAGCCCCCATCGTCCCCAAGGCAACATCAAAACCCCCCAGGCAGTTCTCCCGAGGAGAAGCACCGACCCGCCGACGTAGGTGAAAAAGGTCAGCGAGGCCTCGCCCAGAGGCTCCAAGAATCTTTCATTCATGAACTCTGTCGCCCGCATCAGAATTTCTTCCGGTGCTCGATCCCCACTAAAAACTCCCCTTGCTGATCCTGCCGCGGCAGTTCCGCGTCCGACTTATAGGACAGGCCCACGGTGATATCCTGATCTGATAACGGCCGCTTGATCTGAAGACCCGAAGAACCGGGGGTGGGGCTCATCTGCCAGCCAGCCACCTCCAGATTCCGGCTGAGGGGAGTCAGCTTCACCGCTTGGAAGAAATCAGGATGCCCGATCCGCCGCAGATCCACCATCCCCTCCATGAGGAGGGTCCCGGTGGGCTTTGAGAGCTGGGAATTTTCGATCTGCAGGATCGGGCCCTTCCCATGGAAGCGCAGGGCAATCTGTGTGAACTCTAAAAACCCAAATCGTCCCTCGGCCGCCAAGAGATCACCCGAGCTGATCCAATGGTTGAGGGACCCTGAAATGGAAACCTGGCCCTGCACCCGACCGGCGATTTTAGAGGGCATGTTGCCCGGCAGCCAATGGGCTACCTCCCCCAACTCTAGGCCATTCACACTCAGGGCCAGCGAAGCCCAATAAGGAAAATGCAACCCCATCTCCCCTGCCAGAGAGGCCTGTTTGCTCGATAGGCCTGCTTCGAACTCAAGCTGCGATCGTCCCACACTCCAAGTTACAGACAATTCCTCAGGAGAGAATCCCTCACGCTGGACCCATATCAGCGCATGGGCCTTCGGCTGCATCGCCAACTCCCCGGAAGCATTCCATCCCCCCTGGAGCTCCAGCCTCGAGAGCCGGATCGCCTCCCGGCGAAACTCCCATTGGGACGAGAAATGCCGACGCACGCCCCGAACATCCTCGACCCATCCGAAGACCACCGGCTGCAGGGCACGCCCGCCGACCTCCACCTCCGCCTTCAGGAGACGGTGCTCCACCGTGAGCTCCCCCTCCACCTGCATGTAGGTCCCTGGACTTCCGGTGAGGTAGAGGCGGCCCTCGGCCTGAAGCGGTACCCCGGCCATCGTGACATTCAAGCCGGTTAGCGTCACCGATTGAACCGCCCCCTTCTGCCAAGACCCCTGGAACAGCTTGCCGCTCAGGGCGGAAAGGAGGGAACCCTCCATTCGGAGACGTCGGATGTTCAGCGGAACCTTCCCAAAGGAAACTTGATGCAGCGTAAGTCGACGCAGGGAGAAGGACACCCGTCCCACATGAACGGGCACCTTGAGAAACTGGCTTAAGTCCTGCTCTATCTTCACACGGGCCCACTCCGCGCCGAACAGGGCCGCCGTGCCGCAGGCGAGAAGTAAAAGGACTAGGATGACACCAGGAACGCGTTTCACTACTTCTTTCTTATGAAGAGCTCGGACTGGCGGCTGCAGGGGCGTCTGCAAGACGAAACACCAGATGGTCCTTATCCGCATCCACCAGGATGGCTGAGCCTTCCTTGAAGTGACCGGCGATGATCTCCTGCGCCAGGGAATCCTCCAGGAACCGCGAGATGGTCCGCTTCAAGGGCCGAGCTCCGTAAAGCGGATCGAACCCCTTGTCGATGAGAAACTCCTTGGCCGCGGGGGAGAGATCAATGGACACCCCCTGCTCCCGAATCCGTTTCTGCACCTCCGCAAGCTCGACCTCCACAATCTTGTGCAGATCCTCCCGATTCAGCGGCCTAAAGACGATGATGTCATCCACCCGGTTCAAAAACTCCGGCTTGAAGGACTTCTTCATCTCGTCCAGCAGCTGCGTCTTCATGTCCTGGTAGGTCACCTCCTCCTTGGGCGTCTGGAATCCGAGAGACCCCTGTTTGCGCAGCAGTTCCGCTCCGATGTTGGAGGTCATGATCAACACCGTGTTCTTGAAGTCCACTCTTCGACCGAAGCTGTCGGTGAGCCTTCCCTCCTCCAGAACCTGAAGCAGCAGGTTAAAAACATCCGGATGGGCCTTCTCCAACTCATCCAGCAGGATCACGGAGTAAGGCCGCCGACGAATCTTCTCGGTCAGTTGCCCGCCCTCCTCGTAACCAACGTATCCGGGCGGCGCCCCCACCAGTCGGGAAACGTTAAACTTCTCCATGTACTCCGACATATCCACCTGGATGATGGCGTCCTCATCGCCGAACAGGAACTCCGCCAGCGCACGGGCCAGCAGGGTCTTCCCCACTCCCGTCGGGCCCAGGAAGATAAATGAGCCGATCGGTCGCTTCGGATCCTTCAGGCCGGCGCGTGAACGGCGAACCGCATTGGAGATAGCCGTAATCGCCTCCTCCTGCCCGATAACTCGCTTGTGAAGCTCCTCCTCCATGCGCAGGAGTTTCTGAGTCTCCTTTTCCTCCAGGCGAACAACCGGGATGCCGGTCCATTTGCAAACGATGTGAGCGATGTCCTCCGCGGTAATAACCGGCTGCGTCTCGGCCTTGGAGCGGGACCAGTCCCGCTTCAAACGCTCCAGATCCGCCTTGGCCTCCCGCTCCTGATCCCGCAGGGCAGCCGCCTTCTCGAAGTCCTGCCCCTTGACGGAGGCCTCCTTCTCTTTTCGCAGCAGCTCGATCCGTTCCTCGACCTGTTTGAGGTTCGGAGGGGCCGTCAGGACCGACAACCGCGCCCGGGCGCCGGCCTCATCGATCAAATCCACCGCCTTATCCGGCAAAAACCGTCCGGAGATGTACCGGTCGGAAAGTTTAGCGGATGCCTCGAGCGCGGCATCCGAATACTTGACCTTGTGGTGCGCCTCGTACTTGTCCCGCAGGCCCTTGAGGATCTCAACTGTTTCCTCGACGCTGGGCGGCTCCACAACGATCGTCTGGAACCGGCGCTCGAGCGCGGCATCCTTCTCGATGTATTTGCGGTACTCGTCAAGCGTCGTGGCGCCGATGCACTGGATCTCGCCGCGGGCCAAGGCCGGCTTCAAGATGTTGGAAGCATCGATCGCCCCTTCCGCACCCCCGGCCCCCACCAACGTGTGCAGCTCATCGATAAAGATGATGACATTTTCGGAGCGTTTGATCTCGTCCATCACCGACTTGATCCGCTCCTCGAACTGCCCGCGGTACTTGGTGCCGGCCACCATGAGGGCCAAGTCGAGGATGACCACCCGCTTATCCTTCAAGATCTCTGGAATCT
>JAHFFF010000073.1 GCA_023248095.1 Candidatus Omnitrophota bacterium
AGGGTGTGGAGGATCCCTATTGCCGGAACCTGAAGCATTACCGCTGGCAGGTGAGCCTGAGCAGCCAGGAATTTCTTCATGCGCTGGGAGCGACTGGAGGAGAGGTGGGGGAACTCTCAGCGATTGAGATCGTGGAGCGGAATCCGTCGAATCGTGTTCGGGCGGTCCGGATCCAGGGGTCCCGTGGCGCTGTGACCCTGACTGGCCGGAAGTTTCGCGAACTGCTTGGGGCCAATCGGCTTCAAAGCCTCAATTTCATCGCGTCGGTTTCGAATGGGCGAATTTCCCTCCAGGGTTTTGGCTGGGGACATGGGGTGGGCCTGTGCCAGTGGGGTGCCTACGGAATGGCGCGGCAGGGCAAGAAGACAGATGAGATCCTCGTCTTCTACTTTCCCGGCGCTCAACGCCGGAACCTCAAGGGTCTTCCCGGATTCAGTTAATCGTTATTATAGTCTGATTATTACTTGAAGCTGAGGCCGCCTGCCAGGTATACTTGATATAAGTCGAAGTCTACCCATGAGAACGCCAATTTTTTTGTGCCGATCTTTAACGCTTTTCTTAGCGCTAGGGCTTGCCTTGCCTGGAGGCTCCGCCCATGCTCTGCGCAATCCCCAGCCCTCCAACAACTCCGGCTTGGAGGAGGATCTGACTCGACAACTGACGGACAGCGCTCCTGCACCCAATATTCCTGCGGCCGGGTTGGAGGAAACATGGAGTGCGGATGAGGAATTGCCGCGGGAGATTGTCCGACGGATTACCCCGGAGCTCGCTTCCGGTATTCCCGTGGTATTGATGAACGGCGATGACCCCAAAAGTCCGCATGCTACGACCTTGGGGAATCTCAAGGTCCTTGCCGAAAAGGGGAAGCTGGAGGGGTTCATACAGGGATCCCTCAAGACGATCGGTGTGAAGTCTGGGCGCTGGGCCGTGAGAGTCCAGCCAGTGTATGGAGAGGACGCCTCAGCTCAGTCTGCATTCTTCATTTTCCTCACGCCTGCCGCCGGACTGGAGGAGGTGGAGATCTACGAGCGGTCCAAAGGATGGCAGCGGATGCTTGATCTGACAGAAGGGCCTGTCGGTATTCGCGCTGCAATCGGGAAGATTTTCCTCTTTGAGATACGGGAAATAGAGGGCATAGGGAAGAACAGAGAGATTGAACCGGAGATCGGGTACCTGATTGCTCGAGTGGATGCCGATCGGGTAACGGTCCTCCAGCAGGGGAAGCACTTCAAGGCCCGAGGGATTCAGGACAATGAGGTTCCCGGTGAATTTCACGTGAAGGGGAATTCCTGGGTCTCTTCGACCGCGGTCAAGATTCCCAAAGGATACAGCGTCCCTATTCCGGAACAAGGGATCAGGCTGGAATGGACGGGTCACGAGATCATGGTTGGCCAGGGTAGCCGGAACCCCGCGATCTATGTTTATTCGCTCCGTCCCGCGGCAGGTTTGGAGGAGGTTGCCTGGGTCTTGAAAGCACTGCAGACACAGGAACCCCAGCAGCATCAGTGGGCAGCTTCGGAAATGCAAAGGCTCTTGGTGGACCCGTTCGTGGAATTCAACCGGTTCCATCTGGATGCCTCTGCTCACGAGGACCGGTTCGGGACGTTCCGGCTCATGCGGCAATATCTGGATGAACAACTGGAGGTTCAGCCGAAAATTTGGGAAGGCTTACTCTGGCTGGAGGAACTGTTCCGCCGGGCTGGGGAGGAAAGGCTCGATCTCTTCAAACATTCCGCCTCCGGGCCGGTTCTCTGGAGATGGACCGATGCGTTCAACAAGTATCTGGAGCATTCCAACGAGCTGCTCAAAAAGGTCCATGGCCAGGTCTCTGTCTCTGCTTCCCTTCAGGAATCTTCCGTCGGGGTGGGTCCTTCGGCCGAGGAGGAACTAAGAGCGGCGGAGGAGAGATTTCGAAAAGATCTGATCCGCACATCGACTGAGGTTGCAAGAATCGTGTCGAAGCAACGCGAAATCGTGTGGCTTATTTGGCCGCCATACGATGAGGGTAGGACCAAAACAAGGATGGCACCGAAAGATTTCCTGGACCGTTATCATGGCCAATTAACGCTGGATCAGCAAGCCCAGGTGAAAGGTTTTGAAAGGGACGGGGTCGTCGAGGTCACCGTATTCGTTGCGGCCATGCCCTTTCATCTTTACGTTGATTCCTCGCTGGCGGACGTGGCTCAAGAGATGATAAACAAACATCCGGTCGAAGGGGTCGCGTTCGACGTTGTACATGAAATTCGGACTCGCCCGAAAACCTTCGATGGGTTTCCTTCCCCAGGGTTGATCATTCCGGACAAGAGTTTGCCTGAGCCGTTTGAATGGACGGGGATACATATTCGCGTTGAGTCGATGTATCGGGTCGAATTTGAGAAAATCCTACCGATCGCCTGGGTAGCGATGTATTGGAACTCCTACTTGACCCTTCAGCAGGTGCTAAACCTTCGCGTCCTGACTTTCCAGGATGAAGAAGGACGCACCATCCACGCTGTCTTCGCCTGATTCGACTCAGGCTGCTTAATTCTTTCTGCCTGCTATAATTATGGGGTGCTGACGTATGAACTTCCCAAGGAACTGATTGCGCAGCAGCCCTGCGAACCGAGAGATGCGGCCCGGCTGCTGGTTTTAGACCGCGCTACCGGTTTGATTTCCCACCGAGTGTTTCAAGACCTGCCTGAATTGCTCCGTCCGGGTGACTGCCTTGTACTGAACGACACGCGGGTGATCCCTGCCCGGATTTATGGACGCAAGGCAATCACCGGCGGGCGGGTGGAGCTGCTCCTGCTTGGGAAGATGGGTGCCCGGTCTGCGCCAGCCGGTCCCACGGATCGAGCGCCGGGAACAAAAGAGGAGGAAAACCCTGAGAAATGTGTGAGTTACCGCTGTCTCGGGCAGCCGGCGAAAAGCTTAAGGCCTGGGACACGCCTCCAGTTTGACCAGGGAGGTCTGCAGGCGGAGGTGCTGGCCTGGGAGAACGGGGAGCGGATCGTGCGGTTCGAGGGGAGAGGAGTGGAGCAGGCTCTTCGCCGAGTCGGAGAGATGCCGCTGCCGCCTTATATCGATCGACCGGTGCAGGCGGAGGATGCGGAATGGTATCAGACGGTGTATGCCCGGGAAGCAGGCGCAGTGGCGGCGCCTACGGCCGGGCTGCATTTCACGGAGCAGTTGCTGGAGGCGATCCGAGAGAAGGGAGTGCGGATAGTTTTCGTCACGCTGCATGTGGGCTGGGGGACCTTCAAGCCGGTCGGGGAACGGGAGCTGGCGAGCGGGCGGCTGCATCCGGAGCGATTCCGTATCCCGCAGGAAACTTTTGAGGCGATCCAGGAGGCGAAGGGAAAGGGCGGGCGCGTGATTGCTGTGGGGACAACAGTGGTGCGGGCGCTGGAGAGTGTTGCAGAGACGCACGATATTCGTGCTTCGACAGGCTCAGCACGAACGGAAGGGACGACGGACCTGTTCATTCGGCCGCCGTTTCAGTTCCGGATGGCGGATGCGCTGATCACTAATTTTCACTTGCCGGGGACAAGCTTGCTTTTGTTGGTGGAGGCGTTCGTGGGGGAAGGGCCGATGCGGGCGGCGTACGAGGAGGCGATTCGCTTGAAGTACCGGTTCTATTCATACGGGGACGCGATGTTCAGCCTGGGAAGCTAATCGATCATGGTTCGACAAGCTCACCATGATCGGAGGAGACTAATACAATGATTGAAGTGTTTGAGGGCGTTCAGCCAACGATTGATCCGACGGCGTGGGTGCACCCTTCCGCCGTGGTGATTGGGCGGGTGACGCTGGGCAGGAGGGTTTCCATCTGGCCGGGCGCGGTCCTGCGCGGAGACATGCTGGAGATCGACATCGGGGATGAATCGAACATCCAGGATCTCACCGTTGCTCACACCAGCCATGGAGTGGCGCCGGTCAGGATCGGGCGGCGGGTGGTGGTGGGGCATCGGGTGATCCTGCATGGGACGAAGATCGGGGACAACGCCCTGATCGGCATGGGGGCGATCCTTCTCGACGGCAGTCAAATCGGGGCCGGATCGCTCGTGGCGGCCGGCGCCTTGGTGACGGAGGGAATGAGAATACCGCCGTCGAGCCTTGCAGTAGGCGTCCCGGCCAAGGTGATTCGGCCGGTGACCGAGGCGGAAACTCAGCGGATTCGTGAAGGGGCGAGGCAATACCTTGATCTGATGGCGGCGTATCGGAAGGGGAAGGCGTGAGAACGCTGTCATGTTTCATGTAATAACTCACGATTCCGGGACCGGTGCCAGGTTAGGGGAGCTGAAGACGGCGCATGGGTTGGTCCATACGCCTGTCTTCATGCCGGTGGGCACGCAGGGGACCGTGAAAACCCTGACGGTGCGGGACCTTAAGGAATGCGGCATCGAGATTCTGCTGAGCAACGTGTATCACCTTTCCCTCCGTCCGGGGCAGAAGATCCTGGAGCTTGCCGGCGGACTGCACCGCTTCATGGGGTGGGACGGGCCGATCCTCACCGATTCCGGCGGATATCAGGTTTTCAGCCTGGCGGCGAAGTGCCGCGTGAAGGATGAAGGGGTAACCTTCGCCTCGCACGTCGATGGTTCCACGCATACCCTCACGCCGGAAAGCGTGATCGATTTCCAGGTGGGGATCGGCGTGGACATCGCGGTCCAGCTGGATGAATGCGTCCGTTATCCCTGCGAACGGCCCGAAGCGGAAAAGGCGGTGGTGAGAACGACGCAGTGGGCTCAAAGGAGCAAGAGGGAGTTCATTCAAAATCTAAAGGGGTCAGACCCCAAGGGGGTCAGACCCCTTTTGTTCGGCATTGTGCAGGGGGCGACCTATCCCGATCTGCGCAGGGAGGCGGCCGACCGGCTCATCGACATCGGTTTCGATGGGTACTGCCTGGGAGGGTTCAGTGTTGGCGAGCCGAAGCCGCTCATGTTTGAACTCCTTCCGGCCGTGGCTCAGAGGCTTCCGCCGGACCGGCCAAGGTATCTGATGGGGGTGGGTGAGCCGCTGGATCTGATTGAGGCGGTGGAGGCCGGCGTCGACCTGTTCGACTGCGTTGCCCCGACCCGGCATGGACGCAACGGAGTGGCCTATACCTCCGAGGGAAGGATCAATCTGCGCAACGCGATCCATGCGACCGATCCCTCTCCGCTCGATCCCGCCTGCGCCTGCGAGGTCTGCCGCACCTACAGCCGGATGTACATCCGGCACCTGTTCCAATCGCAGGAGATCTTGGGCCTGAGGCTTCTCTCATTCCATAACGTTTGGTTCTATAGTACACTGATGTCCAATATCCGGCGGGCGATTGCGGAGGGGAGCCTGCAGTCGCTCCATTCCCGAATCGCCGCCGCATATCAACCGACATTGGAGGAATTATTTGAATGAATCCGGCCGCGAGTCCGATCTTTTCCAGTCCGCTTGTTCCATTGCTGCTCATGATCGCCGTCATGTATTTTCTTCTCATCCGTCCGCAGCAGAAGCAGCAGCGGGATCAGGAGAAGCTGCAGAAGGGCCTCAAGAAGAATGATGAGGTGGTGACGATGGGCGGGATTCACGGGACCGTCGTGAATGTGAAGGAGACCGTCGTGACCCTTCGAGTGAACGACGACGTGCGGATCGATGTGGACAGGAACTGCGTCAGCCGGCTGGTGAAGGAAGGGTAAGGAGACCACACCTCATGTTCCGACGCCTGACCCCTTGGGTCATCACCATCCTGGTCGTGATCGCCCTCTCCGCCTGGTACGCTTTCCCCCTGAAGGAACGGATTTCCCTCGGATTGGATCTTCAGGGAGGCATGCATCTGATTCTGAAGGTGGACACCGCCAAGCTCCCTCCTCAGGCGAAGGCCAACGCTACGGAACGGGCCCTCGAGGTGATCCGGAACCGGATCGACCAGTTCGGAGTGAAAGAGCCGGTGATCCAACGGCAGGGAGAGGATGAGATCGTCATCCAGCTGCCGGGTCTGACCGATCGAGAACGGGCACTGGCCCTGGTTGCGCAGGTTGCCCACCTGGAGTTTCGCCTGGTCAATTCCGATCCCGAGTTGTTGAAAAAGGCCTTGGCCGGCGAAACCTTGGAAGGATACGAGACCTTGAAGGACGCCCAGGGCCAGCTGTTCCTGCTGGAGAAGAAGGTAGCCCTGACCGGCGAGGCGTTGGCCGACGCGCGCGTGGATTACGGGCAGTTTGGATCCCCCGAGGTCACCTTCTCTCTGACGGCGGAGGGGGCGAAGGTTTTTTCCCAGATGACCGGCGCTAACATCGGCCGGCGCCTGGCGATCGTGCTCGACGGCAAGGTCAAGTCGGCCCCTACCATTCAAAGCCAGATCTCCGACCGAGGGCAGATCACCGGCCGCTTTACCCAGGATGAGGCGGCTGATCTCGCCTTGGTGCTGAGGAGCGGTGCATTGCCGGCCCCGGTTTACGTGGAGGAGGAACGGACGGTCGGCGCCCTGCTGGGTTCCGATTCGATCCGGACCGGGCTGCGGGCGGTGGTGATCGGGCTGGCGGCGGTCTTCATCTTCATGATGGTCTACTACCTCCTTGCCGGCGTCATCGCCAACGTCGCTCTCCTCCTCAACGGTTTGATCATCTTGGGCGGACTGGGGATGCTCCATGCCACCCTGACCCTGCCCGGCATTGCCGGCATCGTGCTCACCCTCGGTATGGCGGTGGACGCCAACGTGCTCATTCACGAACGGATGCGCGAAGAAATGAAACTCGGCCGCTCCCTCCGGCAGGTGATCGCCAACGGCTACGACCGGGCCTTCAGCGCGATCTTCGACTCCAACTTCACAACCCTGATCGCGGCCTTCATCCTGGGTGGGCTGGGCCCGCTTGGGCTGGATCCCTTCCATCTGGGGGTGGGGCCGATCCAGGGATTTGCAGTTACCCTCACGCTGGGTCTTGTGGCCAGCATGTTCACCGCCATCATCGTGACTCGGGTGATCTTCGAGGCTCTACACCGTTCCGGGCGACTGACCAAAATCCGGATGCTGCATCTGATCGGGGAGACGAAGATCGATTTCCTGAAGCCGCGCAAGATTTTCTTTTCGATCACCCTCTTTCTGAACGTGGCAGGTCTTGTCCTCTTCTTCATGCTGGGCAACCGGGCCTACGGCATCGATTTCACCGGAGGGCAGGTTCAGCAGTTTCACTTCGATCAGCCCGTTGCCATTGAGAAGGTCCGTTCGGCCCTGCGGGAGATCGACCTGGGTGAGGTTTCCATCCAGCAGTTCGGCGACCCGAAGGAGATCCTGGTCCGGACGGGAGGGGATACGCTCAAGCAAGTGCAGGCGAAGTTTCAGGAGGCTTTTCCGAATAACAAGATCCGGCTTTCCCGCGTCGAGCAGGTTGGCCCATCCGTTGGGAAGGATCTGCGGCGCAAGGCGCTGCTGGCGGTCATCTTGTCGATCGTCTCGATCAGTCTTTACGTGGCATACCGGTTCCGGGAGTGGAGTTTCGGCGTGGCCGGAATCGTTGCCCTTTTGCACGACGTTGTCATCACCATCGGAGCGCTGGCGCTGACGCACCGGCAGATGTCCATGGATATGGTAGCGGCCCTTTTAACCATCGCCGGTTACTCCATCAACGACACGATTGTGACGTACGACCGGATCCGGGAGCTCCGGCGCACCGTGCGCAGGATCAATTTGCCGGAGTTGATCAACCTGGCGATCAACCAGACCTTGGGCCGGACCATCCTCACGACCGGCGTGACCTTGCTCACCGTGATCGCCCTTTTCTTGTGGGGAGGGCGGGTGCTCAACGATTTCGCGTTTGCCCTGCTGGTTGGATTCCTCTCGGGGGCGTATTCCACCGTTTACATCGCGAGCCCCTTGCTTCTGTTTTGGGAAAAGAAGCGGTAGGAGTGTTGCATGCGCAAGGACTGGATTCTCTGCCCGGTTGATGAGGCGGCTGTTCAGCAGCTGGCCGGCCAACTTGAAGTCTCACCGCTGATTGCCCGCGTTCTCATCAACCGTGGGTTTGGTTCTCCCGGTTCCGCCGAGCGATTCCTCTGTGCTGATTTAGGCCTCCTGGGTTCCCCAGAACAAATGGCCGACCTTCCGGCGGCCGTCGACCTCATCCGGCAGACGATTGAGCGCAAAGAAAAGATCCT
>JAHFFF010000074.1 GCA_023248095.1 Candidatus Omnitrophota bacterium
CTTGAGGAGGATCAACTGCTCGGAGGGGGGTGTTGCCCCCATGCTCAAACGCGCTTGAGGCTGAGGGCGATCCGGCGCTGCTCCTCGTCCACACGGAGGACGCGGGCCTGCAAGGTATCGCCCACCTTGTACTGGGATTCGAGGAATGAGATGACGGCTTCGGGCTGGGCTTCTCCGGTCTCCGTTGCAGCGGGTGCTGCCTGCTCAGTCTTGTCGCTCTTTGCCGGCCGACGGCCGGGCCGCTTCAAATGGCCGGGTAAACGGATCGGAAGCTCAGAAAGATGGGCCAACCCATCCAAATCCTTCTCGATCTCAATGAAGACTCCGAAGGGTGCGATCTTTGTAATCTTTCCCTCAACGAGGGTTCCGGAAGGATACCGCTCTGCGATGGAGGCCCAAGGGTCCGGCTGAAGGGCCTTCAGGCTTAAGGAGACCTTCCGGTTCTCCGGATCGGCGGAGACAATCATCACCTCCACCTCCTGGCCTTTCTTCAAGCATTCAAAGGGATGATTGTATCGCCGGGTCCAGGAGATGTCCTGCACGTGGAGCAGCCCTTCAATCCCTTCGGCCAACTCCACAAAGGCGCCGTACTCGGTCATGTGCTGAACCCGGCCCATCACACGGTTCCCGACAGGATGCTCCTTGAGGAAAGCCCCCCAGGGATTCTCTTCCGCCTGCTTGAATCCGAGCGCGATCTTCTGGTTCTCCCGGTCCACACCCAGCACCACGCAGTCCACCTCGTCTCCCACCTTGACCACCTCGTTCGGATGGGCCGGCCGCTTGGTCCAGGAGAACTCGGAGATGTGCACCAGGCCCTCCACCCCTTTCTGCAGCTCGACGAAGGCCCCATAGGGCATCACGGAAACGACCTTTCCCTTGATCCGGCTTCCTACCGGGAAGAGGGCCTCCACCTGATCCCAAGGATTCGGGACGAGTTGCTTCAATCCCAGCGAGATCTTCATCGTCTCCCGGTCGAAACCGAGTATCATTACGTCCAATTTCTGTCCCACTGAGATCACCTCACTGGGATGGCCCACCCGACCCCAGCTCATGTCCGTGATGTGGAGAAGACCGTCCACCCCACCCAGATTGATGAAGCCGCCGAAATCGGTGATGTTTTTCACCACCCCTTGCCGGACCTGCCCGACCTCCAGCTCATCCAACACCTTCTGCCGCACCAGGTCCCGTTCTTTCATCATGGCGTCGCGCCGGGAAACCACGATGTTCTTGCGGGCCTTGTGAACCTTAATGATGATGACGTTCAGCGTCTGTCCGACCAGGGAATCCAGATTCCCGAAACCGCGAAGGAAAACTTGGGAGGCGGGGAGGAAGGCCTCGACCCCGTCCACATCCACCATCAGCCCCCCCTTGACCTTGCGAACCACCTTGCCGGAGACGAGATCCCCCTCCTTGGCAACGGTCAGAAGCTTTTCCCAACCCTTCACCCGCTCCGCCTTGCGCTTGGAGAGAACCACGAGGCCGTCGTTGTTCTCCACCGACTCCAGCAGCACCTCGACCTCATCCCCCACCTTGAGCTGAGCGGGATGATCAAACTCTTCCAGGGCAATGGCCCCTTCGGATTTGTACCCCACATCCACCATGATCTCTTTGGCGTTGACGGCGATAATCCGGCCCTTGACGATTTGGCCCTCTTGGAGTTGTTTCAGGCTCTCATCGTACATCTTGGAGAGTTCTTCAGTCGATACAGACACAGGATTTTCCCCTTGCGACATAATCGATTAGTTTAGCAAGAACTTGATCCGGTTGCAACCTTGTATTGTCGATCCGCACGGCGCCCCGGGCCGGGCGTAGGGGGGAGATGCTTCTCTGCTGGTCCCTGCGGTCCCGCTCGCGGATCTCCTTCAGAACCTGGGCAAATGCGACCCGGTGACCGGATGCCTTCAGCTCCTCAAAGCGGCGCTTGGCCCGTTGGGCGAGGCCCGCCGACATGAAAAATTTGAGTGGGGCATCCGGAAAAACGACCGTGCCGGTGTCTCGACCCTCGGCGACCACTCCCCCCGCTCGCCCGATGGCCCGTTGCTGCCGGACCAGGGCACGCCGCACCCCCGGGATGGTCGCCACCTGCGAAGCTACATCGGAAATCTCGGGACTGCGGATCGCCCGAGTGACATCTTTCCCATCCAGCAAGACTTGCGCCCGCCCTCCAGATCCAAGCCGGAAGGTGATCGCAGAACGATCGGCCAACTGCGCCAGACTCCGGCGATCGGTCAACCGGACCTTCCTGCGGACCGCCTTCAGGGCAACAGCTCGGTACATGGCGCCGGTATCCAGATAGAGGTAGCCTAATCTTTTGGCGAGATTCCGGGCTGCAGTGGACTTGCCGGTGCCCGAAGGCCCATCGATGGTGATGACGAACCGCCTCCTTCGCACGGGGATCAGCGCTTCAGCCGTTGGCGTTTCTTTTGAGCGGTGCGAAATTGCTTGGTCAGGGTATCCGAATTCCCGCTGGCGATGAGGCCCCGCAATTGTCGAAGTTCTTTCAGCAGCCGATCCATCGCTGCGGTAATTGCGCGCCTGTTCGTCCAGCAAATCTCCCGCCACAAAGCAGGATCACCGAGGGCAATGCGGGTTGTGTCGGAAAATCCGCCGGCACTCAGGCCCATTGCTTCCTCCTGCGCCACAAGAGTAAGGCCCACCGCCGCCAAATGGGGGAGATGACTTATCTGAGCGACCAGGGTATCGTGATGCGCCGGGGAAATTTCAACGCATCGGCCGCCCACCGACCGCCACAGCGCGAAAACCCGGCGAACGGCGGTTCGGCTGGTCCGCGCGACCGGTGTCACCACGCAGGGGGCCCCCCGGAAAAGATCCAGATTCGCCGCGCCGATTCCGGAACGCTCGGAACCGGCCATCGGATGGGAACCCACATAGGTGATCCGCTCCGGAAGAAAGGAACCCAGGGCTTGGGTAATCTCCCCCTTCGTGCTGGCTACGTCGGTGAGAATGAATCGATGGCGGGTCAGTTTGACAATCTGCCGCGCGATCGGAACAACCGTCAGCGGCGGGGTGGCGATCACGACCAGCTCTGATTCGCCCAGCCAATTGGGACAGAGCTCGGTATCTCCATCATCGATCGCACCCCGCGCCTTGGCCTTGCGAATGGTCGTTTCGTGCCGTGCGAAGCCGATCACACGCCGCGCAACGCGGCCTTTCCGCAGGGCCATCCCCAGCGAGCCGCCAATGAGACCTAAACCAACAATGGCTACCTGATCAAAGAGTGGTTGCATCAAGAACTTTTGAACCATGAACGAAAGTCGGAAGGAATTCTAATCCTGACGCTGTTTTTTCAATGTCGTCCTTAAGAAAAATCATCAGCAAGGAGTCCCCCACCTTAGGCGGAGTTTGCCAGGCCTCCCTGTAATGGGGAGAGGGCGGGCCCTCAATTTGCTTCCAAAACGTCGCGACTATTTCATCACCCTCATGTTTAGAGAAATCCACGCTAGATTCATTCTTGACGACACGTTTGATAACACAGTAGGCTGACACTTTTCGCTCTTTGGTTTTAATGTACGGTCCGGTGTCGTCCCCCGAAAAATAGCCTCGATCTCTGACGTTCGCAGTATCTTCAACCCTCTTCACCTCAACCGCGATTGCCAGTACCGAATTCTCTATCTCTCTATCAAGCCCCCCTCGAGCAACATACTCCGTATAGCTTATTCCCGCAGAGGCATCACCCTGCAGGACCAACAAGGGGATGAATCCCCAGCAGAGGAAAAACAGGACAATTCTCACAGTTCCCGGCCGATGGCCCGGGCGATCCTCCTCAGCTCCTGCATGAGCTTGGAGAATTTCTCCGGGAGCATTGCCTGCGGCCCATCGCAGAGGGCCTCCTCCGGCTTGGAATGGACCTCGATGAGCAGCCCATCGGCACCGGCGGCAACCGCCGCTTTCGCCATGGAGGGAACCAATCCCCATCGCCCTGCGGCATGGCTGGGATCCACCACGATCGGCAGGTGGCTTAAACTTTTGATGATGGGGATACAGCTGAGGTCCTGCGTGAAGCGGGTTTCCGTCTCAAAGGTGCGGATCCCCCGCTCACAGAGGATCACGTTGAAGTTCCCGTTCTGCAGGATGTATTCGGCCGAGAGCAGCCAATCCTTGATGGTGGAGGCCATCCCTCGCTTCAGGAGCACCGGCTTCTTCGACCGCCCCACCTCTTTCAAGAGATCGAAGTTCTGCATGTTCCGCGCCCCGATCTGAATGACGTCGGCGTGGCGCTCCACCATGTCCAGGTCCCGGATGTCCATCAGCTCCGTGGCGATCGGCAGGCCGGTCCGCTTGCGTACCTCCACCAGGAACTTCAGGCCCTCCTCGCCGAGCCCCTGAAAGCTGTAAGGGGAAGTCCTCGGCTTGAAGGCCCCCCCTCGCAGAATCACCGCCCCGCCCTTTTTCACACTGCGGGCGATGGAGTACAACAGATCGAAATTCTCCACGGCGCAGGGACCGGCCATGACGACCACCCGGTTGCCTCCGACCTTGATCCCGTTAATGTCGACCACCGTATCCGCCGGCTTGAATTCCCGCGAGACCAGCTTGTACGGCGCCAACACCGGCATCACCTTCTCCACCCCGGGGAAGACATCGAGGGGTTGAACGCGCAGCAGATCCTCCTCGCCGATGACGCCGATGATGGTCCGCTCCAGGCCCCGGGAGATCATGGGCTTGAGCCCCAAGGACTTCACCTTGGAAACGATGTGCTTGAGCTGCGACTCTGTTGCATCCGGTTTGAGTACGATGATCATGAAGCTTCCCTCCTTATCTGGTTCAACGCTTGAATGAAGGCCTGGTTCTCTTGAGGCAATCCGATGGTCACCCGCACGTAGTCGGGCAAATCCCAGCCCTGCATGTGGCGCACAATGATCCCCCGCTTTAAAAGGGCCTGCACCGTCTCAGAGGCCTTGGGGCCGACCCGGAAAAGGATGAAGTTGGTCGCGCTCGGAATGCAGGCGAAACCGATCTGCTCCAAGGCTTGAACCAAGACCCGCTTCTGCTCACGCAACAATCGGCGGGTCGCCTCCAGGTGCTCTGTATCTTCCAGAGCCGCCGCGGCAGCCACCTGCGCCAGGCTGTTGACGTTGAAGGGCTCCCGGACCCGGTGCATCGCCTCGATCAGATCCGTAGGCGCCATTCCGTAGCCCACGCGGATGCCGGCCAACCCATACGCCTTGGAGAAGGTCCGGGTGATGATCACCGGATGCCGCCCCAGGAAGGCCCGGCTATCCGGATAATCCGGAACGTCCGCGACCTCCGCGTACGCCTCGTCGAAAAAGACCACCACGTGCGGAGGCAGGCCCCCCATGAAGGCCTCCACCTCGGCGCGGGTCACATAGGTGCCGGTCGGGTTATCCGGGTTGGCGATGAAGACCAGCCTCGTGCGCCGGGTGACCGCCCGGCGCATGCCGGCCAGGTCGTACCGGAAATCCCTGAGCGGGACCGTGCGGATCTTCGCCTCCGCGATCTGAGAGGCAATCTGATAGATCACAAAGGTCGGATGGGCGATGACCACCTCATCCCCCGGCTCGATCAACGCCCGCACCGCCAAGGTGATGATCTCATCGGAACCGTTGCCCACGATGAACTGCTCCGGGACAAGACCCATGTGACGCGCCAGCTTCCGGACCAGGTAAAAGCAGTGGCTGTCCGGATAGCGATGCAGGGACGGCAGAGCCTGGCGGATCGCCTCCAATGCCTTCGGGCTGGGCCCAAGAGGATTCTCATTGGAGGCCAGCTTCATCGCCGAGGGAAGCCCCAGCTCCCGCTGCACCTCCTCGATCGGTTTGCCCGGGGTGTAGGGGGTAACACGGGCCAAGCTCTTGCGCGCTAAGCGGGTCAGCATCATCGCCCACCCTGAATGGGATACGACCCCAACACCTTCACGGTAGAGGTGCAAGGCTCCAGCGCCCTGAGCGCCCTCTGAACGCGAGGCTCAGACTGGTGCCCTTCGAAATCGATGAAAAAGATGTACTCCCACGCCTTCCGCTTCGTGGGCCGAGATTCGATCTTTGTCAGATTGATCCTGTACTTCTTAAATGGAACTAGGGCATCGTGCAGAGCACCCGGTTTGTCTTTAAGAACAAACATAAGCGACGTCTTGTTTTTCCTTCCGCGGCGTGGAGCCTTCAAACTGAGGACCAGGAATCGGGTCCGGTTATCCTGAGTGACCGGAATCGGAATTGCTTTCAGGTGGCCCCGGTTCGCCAATTCTCGCCTGCCGATTGCCGCACGCTCGCGTGGATCGATGAGACGATCCTCACGGAAGAGCCATTGTACCGCCTCTGTAGTAGAACTCGTCTCGACATGAGCTACATCCACCGCAAGTTGTTTTTCCAACCAGCGGCTACACTGCGCCAATGCTTGTGGGTGCGAATAAACTACCCGGATCTTTTCTTTTGAAGCCCGTGGGTCCATGATCAGGTAATGTTGGATCGGCAGATCAATCTCTCCACAGATTCTGGCCGGAGAATTCTTGAAGTCCATGAACCGATCCAAGGTGCGCGTGACCGCCCCCTCCAGAGAGTTCTCAATCGGCACCACCCCGAAATCGGCCTTCTCCCGCTCCACCATGCGGAAGACATCCTCCACCGTCGGGGCATGAAGGTATCTGGCCTTCACACCGAACCTTTTCCTGGCTGCGAAGTGGGTGTTGGTCTTCTCCGGCCCGAGGTAAGAAACGGTCAGCATGGGTAATCAGGCGCGTCCTTTTCGCGAGAGCACGGCGGGACTTTGCAACTGCCGGCTGACCTGAAGAATCTGCCGAAAAATCCAGCGCACCGATGCAGAGGAAAGGGGTCCTCGATTCTTCCGGAGGAGGCGCCGCAATAACTCTTCTTCCCGCCGGCCGTCGTAGACCGGCAGCCCCCGCCGCCTCTTGATCCGCCCGATTTGCAGCACGGCTTGCGCCCGCTGGTTCAGCAGGCGCAAAAGCTTCTCGTCGATCCGGTCGATCCGCCGGCGGAGCTGATCGAGCGTCACGCTGGACGTTCCCCTTCGAGTTCCGTTCGCCCTTCGACAAGCTCAGGACGAACGGTCTCTTCTTCGGCTTGAGTCTCGGCCGTCTGCGCAATCTCCGCACCCGACTCGGTCGCCGAGATGCCAGCAACCTCTTTGAGCTCCGCAGGAACACCCTGCAGATCTTCCAGTGAGGGAAGATCCTCCAAATTCCTCAGACCGAAATGGTCCAGGAATTCCCGCGTCGTCCCGTAGAGCAGCGGACGCCCCACCGCCTCCTTGCGTCCGGTGATCCGGATGAGGCTGAGCCGAAGCAGGGTTTCCAAAACGCCGTCCACGTCCACCCCGCGCACCTGCTCGATCTCCAATCGGGTGATCGGCTGGCGGTACGCGATGATGGCCAGGGTCTCCATGGACGGCTTCGTCAGCCGGATCGTCCGCACACGGCGGGTCAAGCGGGCCACAAAAGAGGCCAGGGCCGGATCCGTCACCATCTGAAACCCTTCCGCCACCTCGACGATCCGAATCCCCCTCTGGGCCTGCTCGTATTCCTGGACAATCTCCAGCAGGAGCCGACGGATGTTGGCTGGCTGAACCTCCGGCCCCAGGGCCTCTCTCACCTGGTCAACCAGCAACGATTTCTCGGACACCAACAGGAACGCTTCAAGAACACGTTTGATTTGAGGGTCATCCATTGGAAGAGGCCACTCCAGATTGTTCAGTCCTTGAAAGGATCACGATCTCCCCAAACAGTTGATCCTGCACAATGAGAATCTCCTTGAGCCGGATCAACTCCAATAGGGCGAGGAAGGTGGCGATTGCCTCTTGTTTGGCTATACACCTGCGGAGCAGTTCCGTGAAACTGACCTTCTTTTCTTGGCGGATCAAGCTGCGCAGCTCGGCAACCTTCTGCTCGACCGTGACCTCTTCCCGCATGATCTCGTGGATCAGGTCCCGGGAAACCTCCCCCGCCATAAATTGCGAGAAGGCGTTCAGCAGATCGAAGAGGCT
>JAHFFF010000075.1 GCA_023248095.1 Candidatus Omnitrophota bacterium
CCACCGGAGATCTTGAATCCCAAATCCCCCACGGAGGTGTCGTAGCCGGACGGCATGCGCCGGATGAACCCATCGGCGTTGGCCGCCTTCGCCACGGCGATGACCTGCTCCAGCGAGGCGTCGGGCCGGCCGAAAGCGATGTTGGTGCGGACGGAATCGTGGAACAGGAAGGGCTCCTGCGTCACCAATCCGATCTGCCGGCGAAGGGAGACCAGGGTGACTGCCTTGAGGTCCGTCCCGTCGATGGTCACCCGCCCCCGGGTCGGATCGTACAGGCGCAAGAGCAGATTCATGAGGGTGGTCTTTCCGGCTCCGCTGGACCCGACAATGGCGACCAGCTCTCCGCGCCGTACCGTCAGATTCACCCCTTGGAGTACATCCCGATCCTCGTACCGGAACCAAACATCCTCGTAACGGATCTCTCTCTGGAACCTGGGCAGCACCTGCGCATCCGCCGCCTCCTGAACGGACGGCCGAGTCTCCAGAATCTCCACCACCCGTTTGGCGGCGGTGATCGCCTGCTGGTTGACCGCATGAAGCCGGCTGAGCTTCTTGACCGGGTCGTAGAGCGACAACAGTGCCGCCAGGAAGAAAACCACCGTTCCCGGAGAGATTTGGCCTTGAAGCACGGCCCGCCCGCCTACCTCCAGCACAACGAGTCCTCCCGCCATGCTGACCAGTTCCGTGACCACAGCCAACGCCTCCCGCCGCTTAACGGTTTTCACGTTCGCCTTGTAGTAATCTTGATTGATCGCCTCAAAGCGCCGCATCTCGCTTTGCTCCGCGGTGAAGGCCTTCACAATCCGGATGCCCTGCAAGGTCTCGATGAGTCGACTGTTCAGGTCCGCCATCCTTTGCTGCACCAGAAGCCCAAGCTTGCGAAGCATCCTGCCGATCCGGACGATGGGATAACCGATCGCGGGTAAAAGCAGCAATGCCAGCAATGCCAGCCTCCAGTTGATCCGGAGGATGATGGTGGAGAAAACCAGCACCTGGGCGCTGTGGTACACCAGATCGGTAAATCCCTCCGTGATGGTGTTCTGCAGCACAGAGACATCGTAGGTGATGTGGGAAATCAACTCCCCGGTTCGTTCCCCGCTGAAGAAATCCTGGGAGAGCTTCTGATAGTGGCCGAACAAGCCGTTGCGCAGGTCCCGGAGAAACCGGAGCGACACATCATTCATCAGATAGGTCTGGCAGAATAGGAGGAGGCTTTTCAGCAGAAAGAGGACCGCCACGGAGACTGCAAGGATGTCCAGTCTCGCCATCTGACTCAAGCCCCCGAACCACTCCACCCAAGGAATGAATGGACTGGGCAGCCACGCGGGAACCCCGACGGGATGGTTCAGCAGGATGAAGTTCACTAGGGGCACCAGCATCCCGAGGGAGATTCCACCCAGGAGGCTGGAGGCCACCATGAAGACCGCCGCCCAGGCCAGAAGGACCGCGTGGGGTTTTAGATAGGGCCAAAGTTTGAAATAGTTCTTCATCGAAACAACCATTTTAGCATGCTATACTACCCCTCTCAATGATGAAACCGATCCGTGTAGCCGTCGTTGGGGTTGGACACCTCGGCTCCATCCACGCAAGAATATATTCACAACTCAAAGAAACACAGTTGGTTGCAGTGTGCGATCTGCTGCCGGAACGGGCCGCCGCCGCCGCCGCCCAGTTCAACTGCATCGCCGTGACGGACTCCCGGGAGCTACTGGACCGGGTGGACGCGGTTTCCATTGCGGTACCCACGCAGGCCCACTTCCCCGTGGCCAAGACCTTCCTTTCCCGCGGGATCCACGCCCTGGTGGAAAAGCCAATCACCTCCACCGTTCGCGAAGCGGACCAGCTCCTCAAGCTGGCTCAAAAGAGCGGGGCCATCCTGCAGGTGGGTCATGTCGAGCGATTCAACGTCACCCTTCGCAGGGTTCAGGACTCTCTGAAAGAACCCCGTTTCATTGAGGTCCACCGACTGGCCCCTTTTCAACCCCGTGGAACCGAGGTCGGCGTGGTGCTGGATCTGATGATCCACGACATTGACCTTCTGCTCTGGCTGGTCAAGAATCCGATTCGAAAGGTGGAGGCGGTTGGCGTGCGGGTCCTGACCCCCTTTGAGGACATCGCCAATGCCCGGATCACCTTCCGCAACGGAGCCGTCGCCAACCTCACCGCCAGCCGAATCTCCAAGGAGGGGATGCGAAAATTCAGAATCTTTCAGCCCGCCAGCTACATCTCGATGGATTTCTTGGGCCAGTCTGTCGATTTCTTCCGCCATCAGGAGGGACGGATTCAGCACGAGAATCTTACCATTTCCGGAGAGGAGCCCTTGAAAGCGGAGCTGACTGCCTTCATCGAAGCCATCCGCCATCGCCGCCCACCGCCGGTCTCAGGCCGTGAAGCCCGAGACGCGCTGGCCGTCGCCCTCAAGATCACGCAGCTGGTCCACAAGAACCACCCCTGACCATGTCCCGCAAGATCATGATCCTTGCCGGCGAATCCTCCGGCGACCTTCACGGCGGCCATCTGGCCCGCGCATTGAAAGCCACTTCACCCGATCTGGAGTTGTTCGGCCTTGGCGGCGCCACGATGCGGGAGGCAGGGGTTGAGATCCTCGCCGATCCCACCTCCATCGCGGTGATCGGCATTGTGGAGGTCCTTCGCCACCTGCCCCACTTTCGGAAACTGTTCCAGCAGGCAGTGGAGGCGCTCGACCGACGCAGGCCCGATGGGGTCGTTCTCATCGATTACCCCGGTTTTAATCTCCGGTTCGCCGAGGAGGTCAAACGCCGCGGCATCCGGCTGATCTATTACATCAGCCCGCAGATCTGGGCCTGGGATCCGGGCCGAATCCACAAGATCAAGAGACTGGTGGACCGAATGATCGTGGTCTTCCCTTTTGAGAAGGAGCTGTACGAACGGGCCGGCGTTCCTGTGACCTTCGTCGGCCACCCCCTCCTCGACCTCGCCAAACCCGCTCTGCCCCGACTGGAAGCCCTGCATCGCTTCGGGCTGTCGGACGGCCTTCCGATCATTGGGTTGCTGCCCGGTTCCCGGGAAGGAGAGATCCGGCGGTTGCTTCCCGTCCTGCTCGCCTCAGGTGAGAAGCTGCGAGAGAAGCTCCCCTCAACCGCTCAGTTCCTGCTCATCAAAGCACCCCACCTGCCCTGGGAACTCTATCGGCCTTTCTTGGAGAGATCGACGCTTCAGCCCAAGGTGATCGAGCGTTGGGATTACGATGGGATTCACTGTTGCGACATCGTCCTTGTCGCTTCCGGAACCGCCACACTCGAATGCGCCCTTTTGGAGCGGCCTATGGCAGTCGTTTACAAAACCTCTTGGCCGACGTACCTCATCTCCCGGATGCTGATCCGAATTCCTTACATCGCCCTCGTGAATGTAGTCGCTGCAGCGCAAGTGGTCCCTGAATTCATCCAGCACCGCGCTACACCACAAACCATCTCGAAAGCGGTCCTTGAACTTTGGGCTTCGGCAGAAAAAAAGAGGGGGATGAAATTCGCCTTCCAGAAGATCCGGAAATCGCTGGGTAATTCCGGCGCCAGCCGGCGTGCCGCGGAGACAATCCTCTCTGAACTAGCCCAAACAGGCGATCAGAGATAGAACGCCAGGCCTTTCTGGCCTTCGAACTCCACGTCGAACTCCACCCTTGAAGCCATCAGCGGCCTCCTGAGCTGCGCTGCCACCGCTCGCAGCAAGGCCAACCGCCGCATCACGACCTGCTCGAACTCTTTCCGCATGGGAATCGGAAGCAGCCGGCCCGCCAACTCCTCTCCCACAATCAGAACAGGCGTCTTCAAATCCTCCGGCGACCACCCTTGGGGCAGCCATTCCTTCACCGACTCAAGTCGCACATGCCTTGAATTGAAGATCACTAAGTCGTTAGGCCTTGCCCCCTGCAGCATACCTCTGGACCTGTCCTTTGCCTCCCGTTCTCTCCCCTGACCTGGAACCATGAGCGGAATAATCTGCATCTTCGGAAGAGCGGCCGCCAACGCATACAGATCGGCGTGCAAGAATACCCCGGTCAACTCCGGGATTTCATCAACGGCATCGGTAGGAATGAAAAGAACCTCCTGCCCCCGCTCAATTCCAAAGGTCCGGCGCACCTCCTCCTGGTCGCCCGACAGCCAGTGGAAGTCGAGCGGAACCTGGGCCCGGAGCTCCTGAAAGACGTTGAACAGTTTATCGGCCGCATCTTTCACCGGTTCCGACTGGTCGTGTTCGGAAACGTGCTCCACGACAACCATCCCCTGAGCAAGCTCTCTCTCCACCGACCGGGTCAGAAGCCCCAGCGCCTGCAACGCCACCAGCCGCACTCCGGCCTCCGGGTCTCGACCTTCCGAGTCTTGATACCCCGGCCTGGTCAACAAAACCCAGACGGAAGAAAGGACCCGGAGACGATCCTCTTCGGAGACTGAGCCCTGCACATAGCGAACCGCAATCTCCTGAATCGCTTCTCTCCGAGCCCGCAGGTCGGCCTCCGAAAGGAGCTGCAGTAGCTCCTGCGTCGATCGGGCAGCCCGCTGGACGGATACGGTCCCACGCCCCGACACCCGGATCGCCACATCCAGCAATCCAGGCAGAATCTTCAGGAAATCCCGAGACGAACCTCTCTTCGCCTGAATGAGAAGACCGTGATCCGGGATGGCTACAATTTGGAAAATCTCCTCCGAACCATCTGCTCGCTTGACCCGAATCTCCGGAGAAAGCTGGCCTCCCCTCGGTACCTGTCCATCGGCACCGACCTCTTGAAGAAATTTGTCCAATCGGCCGGAGTCCCAATGACCCTCCGGCAGGAAAGCGGTGAAGATGCCCGCGCCATTATCCAAGCTGGAACGGTCCAGCTCGATCCGCTTGAAGTCCCCATTTTGCATCCACACATCGTCGATCAGGCGGATAGACTTGAGCGGTTCCTGTTCAAGGTACTCGGCCAGATATTTCTCAAAAGGGATTTCCATTTCCACCGATCGATTCCACAGGGACCAGAGGAGGCCAAACAGCGTCCGATTCCGATCGGCTCCTACTTCGGAAGGCCGAACCGGTGCCTGAGTATCCGTCGTTTGAAGCGGCTGCGCGAGTGGAAAATCCGCCGACGGCCCCGAAAGAACCCTCATGGGGGAGACGGGTGCACCCGGTTCCTGCTGAAGCGTGAGCCTGCGGATTCCTTCTGAAGCCACCCCCTGCACGAATTGACTGGAATCATGGTCTCGCACCATTTCCAGGATCGGGATCGTTTCATCCTCCTTGCCGCGAGGGGTCAGGCGGACGAGCGCCTGGACCGCGGTCCAGCGTACATCTTCATTGGGATCTTGGCCGTTTCGGGCGCTGGAAATCAGCAGGCTGGAAAGAGCAGGGCGGATCACCTGAGTCCTTTGTTCCTCCGTGAACTTTTGCACCGATTCATGGCGATCCGCCAACCCTTTCACGATGGCCTGCCGAATGGTGTACGCCGTTTCCCAAAGGTCGCTGGTTGGATTAAGCATTTCCAGGAGGAGATCCAGAGATGATCCGTCAGGGTGGGACAACAGAGGCCAAATAGCCTGAAAGCGGCCGCGGTAAGCAACCGGATCCGCGGGAACCTTGCCGCTGTCCAGATTGAGGCGGATCATATCCCTCAGCTCAGCCACCGTTTCTCCTCCCTGTTGGAGAACCTGCACCTTGGGAGGCATCAGCTTGGCGATACCCTGGATCAGCAAACTCAGGGCATGGCTCAGTTCCCCCTCCGGCACTCCCTCCATCGACAGATGCAACCGGTCATCTACATCCAGATAGAACAACACCTCTGAGGGCGGCATCCCCTCGTAGCGGGTCAGGAGCACCTGGGATTCCCGGCCGGGATGGAGCGCTTCACCGGTCATGCTCACCAATTCATTTCCTCTCCACTGATCCTTCGGTAGGATCACCCGAAAACCGAATTCATGATTTCCCCCCTCTTCGGTCCGAAGGATCTGGATACCCCCCTCTTCGAAAAACTTATAAGGATGGCTTCGGTCGTAGAGGAGAAGGGCCGGGTCCAGGTGATGAAGAAGTTCCCCGTAGCTGATCTGCTCCTCCGGTAAAAGCGGGATCGTCCGGGGCCCAACCTCCTGTTGAACCAGAGGCTCCTGCCACTGCAGGTTCCAGGGTCCCTCCCGCACCCGGATTTGAACCTGCGAGCGATCCTGCAACTTGAGATTTACGATGCCCGTCACTGTCTCCGGTTCCGTGTAGTGGTCGGCGATGAGGCCGGGATTAATCCCAACCTCGGCAATCCCCCCGGACCGAGCAATCCGATCCAGGATGGAGAGGAGATCCTCCTTGGACGCTTCCGTCCATTTAAATTCCGGCCCCGCGGAGAGGAACCCCTCGATCTCCGGCTCCCGGTTGGGAACGGGAGCCTGGTAGAGAAGCACCAATCCGCTCCGTAGATCCAGCACCACCTGCTGTCCGGTTGACGGAACCCGCACAGCCAATCGGAAGGATTGGCCGCTGTCTTTCTGGATGTTGACCACCCCTTCCCCCGGAAGGGTTTGAGCTTTCTCTGCCCATTTCCTCACTTGCCCCAGAAATTCCTCGTCTTCTTCCAGGCCGGCCGCTCCCGGCGAAGCCTTCCATTCCATCTTCCAGAGGTTGGGCCTTATTTGAAAAGAGAGCAACCCGCCGTTATCGGCCAGAGCCAGTTCCGCTGTGCCGGCGATGGACTCTCTCTCATTGATTTCCTTATTCTCCTGCAGAATCCGCACGGACTGAACCCCCCCCGCCAGACCGATCAGTTCCAGGAGATCCAGGAACTCCACTCTGCCCTCTTCCGATTGCTTGAAGCCCCGGCTGGGCTGAAGGACCCCGAGAGTCGAGCCATCTTTCTCGAGCAACTTGAGCGACCAGCGGCTCAGATCGACGATGAGCCGCCGTTCCCCTTCAGCGACACCCATGGACAGCCCATAACCCCCGGGCGTCTTCCGCTCCAACGTCATCAGGGGAACGGCCCGCTCCGCGTTGATCACCTTCAAACGCTGGCGCAGGAGCTTTGGATAATGGCTGGTCCGGATCCGGATGGGATCTAACCCATGCTGCTTTCGCCATTGGTTCTCTTTCTCGATGAATGCCAAATGACGGAATTGACCGTTGAGATACAGGGTCTGCTTGACCAGCTTGGCTCCCCTGACCAGTTGAACGACGGTCAAAGTCACCGTCCGCCGGGACCGCAAGCTTTCCAAGTAGCGCCGAATAGATCCCTCTACATCCCGATTCGATACGCGGACTCGATTGAGCTTCCGGGGCGGTACCAGACTGAATTTCCGTCCTTCTTCACGACCGACGTTGGCCTTGTTGAACTCTTCCTGCACAGGCGACAGGTTGTCCCGCACGCTGGCTTCGGAGAAATAAAACCCTTTCCTCTCGCCCAGTCGTTTAATCTCGGAAACGGTGAGCCTGCCACCCCCGGGATTCTCCACAAAATAGAGTTGGAGAAACGCGAGTATCTGGGTCCTCGCCGTAGGCCGGCGGACAGCTTTCAGACTCTTCTCCATCTCCTCCAAACCGGCCCCCTCCTGGCCGGTCATGGGGCGCAAGGCCAGCGCTGGCACAGGCAGGGCGAGGCTGAGGATTAGGAAAAGTGTGAACATTTGCCGGGAAAAAAGACCCGGCCTCTGTTCGTTATGCGTCCGGGAAGTTTTCATAACCGATTGTCGGAGCTTCTGTTACTTAAAGTATATCCTGTTGCGGCGGATTTGTCCATAGAATATCTGACTATAGTATCTACTTACTTTTTGGAGAATACCGAGGGTAAGGAGCAGGCCTAGTCGTGGTCCCAGAAGCGGCCCTCGCCGTTACGCACAGCCAGGGTGATGAGCATCCAACCGGTGGAGGCCACGGACTCCAGGTCGGAGAAGGTGTCCCCGCTGGAGTTGGTGTAGCGGGGCATGGAATAAGGCAGCGCACTGTGCCATCGTCCTTGGGAGATCCAGGTGGTCTGCAG